>JALYNC010000010.1 GCA_030773415.1 Actinomycetota bacterium | reverse complement strand
CGCACGCCCGGGTGGGGACGGGCTGACGAACACTGACCCGGGCTACGTCATCGACGACACCGCCGACCTCCACTCAACGCGCCGCTTGCGCAAGCGACCTCGTGTCGCACCACCCGTCAGATGCCCTCTCGTGCAGGTTGATGTTGTCCGTCGCAAGACACACGTCCCTGTTCAGAGGGCATCTGCGCGCTCACGGCACGCCGCTACACCCAAGATCGACGGTGGATCCCTGGGCTTAGCCCCTCCCCGGGGGTGGCTCGTCGCCGGCCCCGCACGAAGTTGAGCCGAGCCCTTACCGCCGTCCACCAGTCGGGCGCTTCCGAGTGGAGACCCGGCTCAAGTGAAGTCAGCCACGCGACCACTTCGGCGATTACCAGCTCGGAGAATCGGGAGACGACGAAAGTCGCTGACCTGGGGTTCAGGATCGCTACGAAGGTCGCTCCCCAGCCGATTCTTGATCGCTTCCCGAAAAACGGGCCGTTCCACGCTCAGAAACTGCCTCGGTCGCTGGTCCTGAACACGGTCAGCAGCGCGTCGGTGAGCATGCGTGCGGCGTCGCGCGATCCGTTGGTGAGCGCGGCGCGGGTCACGGTCTCGTCCGGGGGGACGGCGAGCCGTTCCCGTCCGAACGAGGCGAGGGTGACTCGGTTGCGGGAGTGGCCGGTGACGCGGCCCTCGGCGACGTTGAGAGGGCTGATGCCGACGGCGAGGGCGAGGCGGTCGGCGTCGCCGGGCATGGCCGCTCCTGCTGTGCGCAGGTGGCGCGCGAGTCGTTCGGTGAGGTCGGCGGGGTCGAGGATGCCGCCCATGCTGTCGCCGGGCAGGGTCCTCCAGACGCTGACCTGACCGGTGCCCGCGACCCGGTAGCCGAGCAGTGCGCCGTCGCGGGGCTCGTCGTACGCGCGGTGCCGCTGCTCCGCGGCGTGGGCCCACGCGGCGACGAGGTCGTGACCGGTCTGGATGGCGGCGGACGGGCCGACTCCTCCGGCGGCGCGGAGTTCGGCGGCGAGCCGGTCGGGCAGCGCCCGGAGGATCCGAGACGGGACGGGCTGCGGCGGCACCGGGACGACGTGAAGGTCGATTACGGCGTGCTGGGACTCGCCCTGGTGCTCTCGCGGCCAGTCCCAGCGCCAGTCGACCGTCACGGCGGCGGGCAGAGGCGCGAACGTGAGCGCGCCGGGTGCCTGGGCGGCGTTGCGGATGGCGTCCGCAACCTTGATCTGGAGGTCGGGGACGTCGGCGAACTCGTTGTAGAAGACGCCGTCGCGGTAGGACCGAACCTCCTCGATGAGCTCCTTCTGGCAGGGCTCGGGGGTGACGCCCGTCTTGCGGAAGACGAGCCGCGGGATGCCGGCTGTGCGTGCGGCGACGTGCTCCTCGGCGGTAGGGCTCAGGCCGGTCTCCGGGAACGGCTCGCCGTACCGCTCGCCGAGGAGCAGCACGTACGCGTCCGACGACTGCACGCCTTCGAGGCACGCCTCGCGGGGTGGGTAGGGCAGCGCGGTGTAGTCCTCGAACACGACCGGCTGGTGACCGAGGGCCTTGATCAGGCCGCGAAGCGAGTCGCGTTCCCGTTCCAGGCTCACCCGGACCGATGAGATGAAAATCCGCATGGCGGGCATTCTCTCCGCTCTCGACGTCTGGACGCCGAAGGCAGACCGTCCGAGGCGCGTGGCACGGTGCTGGCATGAGCACTCAGCCGGTGAATCACGATCAGCGCGAGGTGTGGGCCGAGGAGCGGGAGCGCCTAGGCCTGATGGCCGGCCACCCCGAGTCGGCGCGACTGGCGTCATGGCACGGCTGGAAGGCCAGTCGGGGCCCGATCACGACGTGGTCGATGTCGCTACCCCGCTCCCCGACCGGCACCGCGTGCAGCACTCGCCACCGGTCGCCCAGTTCCGCGAGCCGGGCGGCGACGGCTTTCTCTCCGTCCGCGCCGATCCGCCACGCGCGTTCGTCGGTCTTCACGCCGAGCGTGCGGGCGAGGAACGTCTTGACCGGGGCGGCCCGCTTGAGAGCGAGAGCCTGCTCGCACTCGGCGGCGCCGGCCCATACGTCGGTCGGCCAGGTCGCGGTCTGCGGCGGCCTCGGGGGCGGCGGCGGGCGCCTCGGGCGCGGTAAGGACCTCGGCGGCTGCGGGCTCGGCGTTGGGCGGCTTGGCCGGTGACGGCGCTGCACGGGGGTCGGTGACGGCAGCGCCGTGCTGCGCAAGCGCGGCCCGGACGGTCTGCTCGTCGGCGCCGGGCTCCAGGACCAGCCGGTCTATTTTGTGGTCCCAGTAGCCGAGGCGGGTGCCGTCGGAGGTCTGCACGTACAGCCGGTCGTGGTCGCCGTAGCGCGTCCATCTGGTGACGGTAAGGCTGTCCACGGCGGGATCATCGGCGAACCCGGCGGTCCCGCGTGCCCGTTTCGTCGGACTAGACCGCGCCGACTGGGCCTGGTGACGTCTCCGGCCAGCTGACTTGCGAGACGTCGAGGGAGAAGGACCGCTCGATGAACGCCAGCGAGATCTGCTCGTCGGTGCGGGCCTCGATGTCGACCGGCAGGCCGAGACGGGCGGGCACGTTGAGCACGACGCCAGAAAGCCAGTCACGCGTGGCGTCCAGCAGGGCGAGGTCGGCGGCGGCCTCGGCGTACGGCACGACCGCCACGAGGGTGTACTCCGCCACGCCGTCGTTGCCGCGCCGGAACGTCGCGAGGATGTCGCGCACTCGCTCCTCGGACGGCTTGTTCCCTGGCTTGCGGAGCCGCTTCGCGACGTCGTCGGCGAGGTCGACGAACTCCTGCGGGATTGCAGGCCGGTCGTAGCGCAGGCCCAACCACGTCTTGAGCCGGCGGGCGAGGTCAGGGTCGGGGCACGAAAGGTGCTGCGCGTTGATCACGACGTCGGGCGTCACCCGCACCGCAGGCTCGTCGGTGTGCAGGTACGCCCCGCTGGTGTCGAGCCTGAACCGCAGGTCCCGGATCCCCCAGTTCGTCGGTGGGTCGTCGTACAGAACTGCGCGAAGTTCAACCAGCGATTCTGTCCCCGCCACGGCCCGCCACGCCAGGTCGCAGTCTTGCTGCGCGATGATCCACTCGTCGTGGTCTTCGCTCTGGCGCTCGGGACCATCCGGTCCTTGCCGGACCCGCTCCGGTTGCAGTGTGACGCGCAGCCGGCAGCCTTGCTTCCACCCGTGGGCGCGCAGACCCTCCGGGTGGCACTCGGGGCGGGGCTCGGTCAGGGCCGGAGCTCGCGCGTCGCGTCAGACGGCGTCGGTCCTGGCAGCGCCCCCAGCATCTCGGGACGCGGACCCCGGACCGCGTCAAGCGCGGTCGTGAACGCACGCGGCCAGTTGCCCTCTCGAAGGAACGTTGCGGCGGTTGTGTCCCCTACGGGAGTGACGAGGGCGGTCGCCAGGGCGCTCGGTGACCCGGCGGCCCGAGCGAGCCGCAGGAGCACGGCGTGCAGATGAGGCACCTTCGCCGCGATGTCCCGGCTCTTGATCGAGACCTTCCCGTCCGCCTCCAGCCGTCTGATCGTGGTGTGGGACGTGCCGAGGATCTCGGCGATCTCGCGCTGCGACCACCCCGTGGCGGCGCGTGACTCGCGGAGCAGCCTGGGCAGCCGGGAGACAGGTTCGGCAGGCGCCGCCGGAAGCTGGATCCACGCCATGTAGCCCTGCAGGAACTGCTCGATGTCTGTCGCCGGAGTAGCGGGAAGCGTGAACAGGACCATGCCATCCTCGGCCTGTCCTGGTCCTGCGATGAACGCGGTCGTCATGCCTCTCCCTCGCCGATCTGTTGGTACCCGAACCGGTCCTTCCCTGCATCGGTGACCGCCCAGTGGAAGACCTTCTCGATCTCGGTGTGCAGAGCGCGGAACTGCTCAGGGAGCGCGGCCACGTCGAACGGCTGCTGTGCCGTGAGGAAGGTGTCCATTTCGAACACGAACGCGCGCTCGGTCACGGGTCGCGGCGGCACCCCGGCGAGCAGGGAGCCAGCCGGGACGACTCCGTGCCGGAGGATCCCCTCGATCGGCGTCTGGAACGCCGCGAATGCGCCTTCAGGCTCCTGCGTCAGCCGGGTCTCGGTCATAGACGACGTCAGGCTGTCGCGGCTGAGCTGCGGCGCGGCGACGCCGACGCACTCCGGGCGGAACCATGTCTCCCAGCCGACGGCGTCCGGCCCGATCTCGACCAGGTCGAGGTAGCGGACGCCGAGACGGTCGCAGCGTCCGACGCCAGCGCTTGCTAGGGCCTCGCAGACTTCGCCGAACCTGATCACGAAGTCGTCGATGCCCGCGTAATCCGGGCCGATGGACAGCGTGGCGCTGTTGACGGTCAGCGCGAGGGTCCAGCCGTCGTCACTGCTCAGTTCGTAGACGACCGACTGCTCTGCCTGCGGGGCTGCGGGCCCGGCGGGGCCGACCATCATCGAAACCTGCTGGACGACGCTCTGCGTGAGGTGCGGGAAGCGGGGGCCGAGCGCCTGCTGGACGCCAGCGGCTCCCTCGATGGTCTGCAGGCGGGCGATGATCGGGAACCGAACCTGCACCAGCGCTTGGACCAGCGGCGCTGCTGTCATGCGGTAGCGCGGCGGACCCGGCAGATCGAGCATCCCACCTCCAAGTTTCCAGTTTCGTTCCACCCTATCGGCACGGTGTTGGCTCCGCATGAGGAACGGGCCGCGAGGGTCTTCTTGCGCGCCCCTGACCGGACGCGAGCACAGATCCAGCGCCCCCTCCCGCTGATGGCCCCGATTGCGGCGGTGCGGACCCGCTGCCGGCTCGGCGTCCACGGCACGCCGTCGAACTCTCAGGACTCAGAGGACGAGAGCTGCGCCCGCCAGGACGGCGTTCGGGTACAGCGGCCCGACGCCGGGCGCTCACACGCGCGGAAGACAGGTCGTTCGCAGGTGCCGCGCAGCCCGCTGACGAGCGCGGAGCCAACATCCGCTCATCGGCATGAGCGGACACGCGGGCTCCTCGACCCTTGCCGGTCCTGCGACGCATCCGGGACGTTAGCGGCGTGGTCGCACCGGTGCCTGCCGGTGGCCAGGCGTCGACAGCTGAGCCCACCGGCGGCCGATACTCTGCACCGCCGACTATCGGTCCGAGCAGCGTCGCGACGGCCGAACCTCTTGTTCGGTGGCGACCAACCGGTGAGATGCAGGCCGCCGGGCCGGCATGGCGCCGCCGCGCCAGCTGTCAGAGCCGCTGCCCGAGGTCAACTGACCCTCGTCGTCGCCGCGGCCTCAGCCGGCGACTCCCCCACCTGACTCGGGACGCCCGGGCCCGCCTTGCCGGCCTGTCACGCCTGGCTGCCCAGCGGAGGCGCCCTGACGCCACACGAGCGCCCCGCGGCGGAGCTCCAACCTGCTGCGAGCCCGCGCCCGGGCGAGCACCCATCCCTCAGCGACCCGCGGTCGCGCCGCACGAAGGGAGCCGTTCGGGCTGCGCAGCAGCTCGAACGGTGACCCTTCGTATATCTTGCTCCGCGCTCGCCCGTCACCCCGACAGGCTCGCGGCCAGTGCGCGTCCGCCCACGAAGACCGCCCGCGAGACGGGGTCAGCGCTGGGCATCCAGTACTGCCAGCAGCGACCCGGTGGCGGGCAGCAGCTCGACAAGGTCGGCGCCCACGGTCTGCGCGACGATGGCGTGCGAGGTGTCGAAGTACCGGTGCGCCAGCTGGTCGCGCATGGCGGCGACCTGCCGCCAAGGGAGTGAGGGCTGCTGGGCGAGCAGCTCGGGTGAGACGTCCTTGACGGCCGCGCCGATCTCGATGAGGCGCACCTGAACGGCGTCGAAGACGAGGCCGTCGCTGAGCGGTCCGCGCTGCAGGTGCTCGGCGATGGCCGCGCCCGCCTCGAGGACGTCGAGCAGTCGGTCACGGTCGCTACGGCTCACAGCGGCACGAGGTCCCAGTCGATGCTGTCCCGGACGCGAGGCTTGACGCTTTCATCAGGGACGACATCAACCGGCACGTGCAGCAGGTCCTCCAGCTCCTGGGTGAAGCGGCCCAGCGCGAGCAGGCCGGTCCCCTCGGGGACGTGCACGAGCAGGTCCAGGTCCGAGCTGTCGGTGTCCTGGCCGCGGGCGACGCTGCCGAAGACCCGCAGGTCAGTCATGCCGTGACGAGCGGCAATCGCTAGTACCGCGGCCCGGCGCCGAGCAAGCCGGCGTCCGACCGGTCCGACCGCGCCTGGGCGGGCCCCGGTCGGCAGCCCCTCGCCGAGGGTGCACCTCCAGACTCACGCCGCACGCCTCGACCAGGCTCGACAGGGTGGCCAGGGACGGCTCCCGTCCGCCGCTCTCGTACGCGGACACGACACTCTGCTGCACGCCGGCCCGCGCGGCCACCTCCCGCTGCGTCAACCCGGCCGTCTGCCGGGCCTGGCGCAGGAGCGCACCTGCGGTCACGCTCGAGGCTCTCACCCGGCCAAGATAGCGGATCGTCGATCATGAAGAGCCGGACGACCGAGGCCCTCCACCCCTGCCGGCGAACCCTTGCACGGCTGGCTCCGACCCTTGCCGTGGCTGCGACACGTCTTGCCGTGGCTCCCGGCAAGGGTGCCGGCGGAAACAAGTCCGGCACCCGCCGTCACAGCACCCCCCGGGACCGCACTTCCCAAGGGTGGAGGCACAGGGCGTGCCGGGACGGGAACGAGATGACACAGGTGAACACGAGACGGGCGCCGTTCTTCCCGGCCGCTCCCGCGCGACGGCTGGTCGCCCGGGTGGTCGCGGACTGCGACGGGAACCTGACGGCGGCGTCGCTCGTGCTGCGGGTCGAGCGGAGCACCTGCACCGACTGCTAAGCCGGGACCGGTTGCGCTCGGACGCAGCGGACCGGATCGCGGTGACGCTGGGCCGGCACCCGAGCGAGCTGTGGCCGGAGTGGTTCGCCGACGCGCAGGTGGCGCGATGACGCCGGCGGCGGAGGGCGGGCCGGTGCTGACGGTGGAGGAGGCCGCGGCCTACCTGCGGATCAGCCGGGGGCTGGCGTTCGCAGCGGTGCGAGACGGGAGCCTGCCCTGCGTGCGGATCGGCCGCAGGATCCTCATCCCCCGCCGGCAGCTCGAGGCGCTGCTCGACGGCCTTCCCCCGCCGGCCTGACAGCTTAGGTCACCAGCCTCGTGAGGAAGGCTGTCAGTAGCGAAGGGCCACTGGTCACAGCGGCAAGGCCACCGGCGCCCAGCAGCCCGCAGGCCAAGGCGCGGCGGGTGCGCCGAGCGTGCCGCACCTGCAGATCCAGGGCGGAGAAGCTGCTACGAACAGCAGCGGGCTCTCTGCCCGGGGCCGGTGATGCGTGCCAGGCGGCGGGATCGACCGAGACGTCAAGCAGCGCCCGTACCTGCTCTGGAGCCAGCGTCGCCGGACGCTTCTTGAGCCAGCGGATCAGCTGGCTGGAGGTGAGGACGACGACCTGCTCAGGTCGCTCGCGCATGGTCAGGCTCGCGGGATCCACCACGGCGATCACGGGGACCACGTGGACGTCGAAGCCGGCTGCAGCGCTGAGGAGACGGCTCGCTCGCTGGGCCTCGTGCCCGGCGTTGCGCAGGTGTGGCTGCTTCTGGCCGTTGACCATGAAGGTGCGCCCGGCTACCCACACCTTCTGCCCGGAGTGGTTCTTGGTGTTGATGGTGAAGACGCCGCCCGGCCCTATGACGACGTGATCGATGTCGGAGTCGCCTTTCCCGACGGGGACGGCGTGCAGGACCGCCCACCCTTCTGGCAGCTTCTCCAGGAGCCGACCTACGGCGGCCTCCCCGAGCGCCCCGCGGTACCAAGCGGCCCGCTCCTCGTCGAGCGGCGAGACGCCGAGCGCGCGGGCGACCGCGGAGCGCGGCGGCACGTCCTGCTGCAGCGCGAGCAGGTGCTCCATCACGGCTTGACCTGCGACCCGGTCCGTCAACGAGGCGCGTCGGGTGTCGGCCGGTGCCGTCGGCACCGCGAAGCAGTCGTCCACACCTCACCCTGTCGCAGCCGCGCCCGTGGCGAGGCTTTTTCCAGTGCCGTTCACCCTCTGGTCGATGCGCAGGTCCTGGCTCAGGACCGCGACGTCGAGGTCCTTGCCGAGGTCAGCCCGATCGCTGATGATCGCATGCAGCGCCCGCCTGGCCGCCGATCCGCCCACGCAGTTGGTGACCGCAGTGCTTGCAGAACCGAGCCGCCCAGCGCCGGGCTTCGCGGTGTCACGTCACCAGCCGAAGGCGTCGAGGAGCGGCCGCTGGTTGCGAAGGCTCCGACTCCCCCGCCCGCTGCGGCTGCGCGGCGCTGACCGCCGCGTCGAACGTCGCGCGCAGTCCCTCGAGCCGACCAGGCACGAGGTGTCCGTACAGGTCGACGGTGTGCGCGATCTGGCTGTGCCCGAGGACGAACTTCAGCTCGGCGAGCTCGGCGCCGGAGTGCGCGAGCAGCAGGCTCGCGGCGGTGTGCCGCAGGTCGTGGAACGTCAGGTCCTCGCGGCCGGCGGCCCGTCGGGTGGGCGTCCACGCGTCGCGGTAGAAGTTGCTCTTGCTCATCCAGGTCCCGACCGGACTGGCGAACACGGCGTCCTCGTCCGTCGGCCCGAGCTCGTCGAGGTGCGTCTCGAGCGGCACAGCGAGCGCCTCGACGACCGGGACCTGCCGGTAACCGGCCCGGCTCTTGGGCTCCTCCCGTCGCAGTCGCGGGGTGCGCCCGTTGACCTCGGTCAGGGTGGCCCGGACGTTGAGCCGCCGGCCGGGCAGGTCGACGTCCTCGCGGGTCAGGGCGAGCAGCTCGCCCAGGCGCAGGC
>JALYNC010000009.1 GCA_030773415.1 Actinomycetota bacterium | reverse complement strand
TTCCGCAGGTAGTGGGGCGGGTGGGACTCGAACCCACGACCGAGGGATTATGAGTCCCCTGCTCTAACCGGCTGAGCTACCACCCCCGGCACGCGGCGGCCGGAAGGCGGCCGAGCCGATGACCGGCCGAGCCTATCGGCGGAAGCTCAGCGGGAGGCGGCGGCACGGGTCGGACGTCGTGAGCAGCCATGTCCCGCCTCGCCGGCCGGGCCGTAGGCCGCGCGGCCGTGACTCAGCACGCGAACCCCCAGCCCAGGGCCGGCCAGATCGGCCAGGGGTACCAGACCCCCAGAACCAGGGCCAGGGTCAGCAAGATGCCCACCATCAGCGCCATGCCGGCCAGGTAAGCCCCCAGGTGCCAGCGGAACGACTCGCGCGCCCAGGTCGTCGTTGCAGCAGCCCGGCCGCCGACCTCACGTCGTGCCAGCCACGCGTGGGGCAGGTCCGCCACGGTGGCGTCCAGCTCGGCCACCGTGCGGGCCCTGAACACACTGCCCAGGCGGTCGTCCATCTCATCGAACTGGAACAGGCCGTCGACGGTGGCGTCGCGCACCACGGCGGCGAGCCGCTCCCGATCGGCGTCACTGACCCGCTCGGCCGGTGACCGGCCGACACCCGGCCGCGGCGCAGCGGCGGCGGCGGCGGGCGTGTCCCACCACGATGCGTTCATGTCGATCAGCGTCTAGCATCCACATTGGACAGTCAAGCCCAACGCACAGTCGAGGAGCGCCGGTGAACGCCACCGCTGCCTCGCTGCTCGGCCTGCTCGACCAGTCCGGCGAAGTGACCGGCGCTGAGCTGGCGCGCATGGCGCAGCAGCGCATCGGGGACTTCTGGAGCCTCACCCGCAGCCAGGTCTACCGGGAACTCCCCTCCCTCGAGCGCGACGGCTACGTCCAGGCCGGCCCCCCGGGCCCGCGTGAGGCCCGGCCGTACCGGCTCACGGCCCAGGGGCGGCAAGCCTTTCTCGAATGGCTGGCCGGCGAACAGCCCCGGGAGACCATCCGCATCCCGCTACTGCTCGCGGTTGCCTTCGGCCGGTCCCTGCCACCGGGCCGTCTGGACGCGCTCCTCGACGGCGCCGAGGCCACTCATCACGAGCGCCTGGCCGCGTACCGGCAGCTGGACGAGGAGCTGGTGGCCGCCGGGGTCGACGAGCACACGCGCGCCACGATCTCTTTCGGCATCCATTACGAGACGGCGGTGCTCACCTGGCTGGGCGATCTGCCGCCGTCGGTGCGTCCAGGTGGACCGCAGCACTGAACACGAAGTGACGACGGGGGGCGCCCGACCGGGGCTGCGGTGGCGTGGGGCTCCCGCGCTTGGACTCGAACCAAGAACCTGCCGGTTAACAGCCGGCTGCTCTGCCAATTGAGCTACGCGGGAAAGATCGCCGAGGACATCGGCGCTTGGCTAGATTACCGCACACAGCCACGGCAGGATCGGGCGTGCCACCGCTCGGGACCTACTCGGAGCACGCGGCTGAGTGACTGGGCGAAACCACGGGTAGGGCATTGCTCACTACAGCAAGCGACCCGGTGCCCGGGGCCGTAACACCGATAACAGGAGGACGCATGCTCTACAAGGCGATCTTTGTGACTGGCTTCGGGGCCGGATATGTCCTCGGCGCCCGGGCGGGACGGGAGCGCTACGACACGATCGTCCGGTCGGCTCGCTCGTTCGTGGAGGAGCCGAAGGTGCAGGAGACCGCCGGCGTCGTTCAGGCGCAGCTGGCCGGTGCCGCGGGCAAGGCGCGCGAGAAGGTCACCGCGAAGGTGGGCGGCAAGCCGGTCGGCTCCGCCTCCACCGCCAGCACGGCTCCGTCCCCCTCAGTACCTGCCCGCCGGGACGACGAGCACCGCTACGCCGACGATCTGATCGAAGAGGGCCTGCTGGACGAGAAGTACGCCGACTGACGGGCCGGGGCCGCCGTCCCGGATGCGGGAGCGGCGGCCCATGCCCGTTTGCCGGTGTCACCAGGCCGGGTACCGCGCAGCAGCGAAGCCTGCTTCGCCCTGACCCCGTAGAGAGGATCCGCATGGGCACCGTCGCGCACTATCTCGAGGTGAACGTTCCGGCCGCCGAGGCATACGCCTGGTGGCGGGGGCTCACGAACCTTCCGTCGATCATGCCGGACGTCCAGTCGGTCACCCCCGCCGATACGAGCGGCAAGCTCACCCACTGGAAGGTGCGGGGGCCGCTGGGCAAGTCCGTCGAGTGGGACGCCCGCATCGTCGAGGACGTGCCGAGCACCAGGATCGCGTGGGCCAGCGTGGACTCCCCGGACACGCAGGTCCAGACGGCTGGTGCCGTCCGCTTCGACGACCATGGCGGAACGACCGGCGTCGAGGTCAGCCTGACCTACGACGTGCCCGCAGGTCCGCTGGGCGCCCTGGTCGCCAAGGCCATCTCCGACCCGCAGCGCAAGGTCGAGGAGGCGCTCGCCGCCTTCAAGTCCACCATCGAGACAGCGTCACCGGCCGCGGGCGGTCCCACCATCAAATCCCAGCCCGGCGCCTGATCGGCGGCGGCGGGGTAACACCGGTTCCCCGCCGCCGGCCACCCATATCGCGAGGAGAGCCTTTCCCATGACCGGACGCATTCCCGAGCCCGCCGACCCCTTCGAGGAAGAAGGCATCCCGACACAGGGCGACGGGCTGCCCCAAAAGCGCATCGCCGGTGACTGGGAGGACGGGCTCGAGCCGCCACACGACTTCTTCATGGCCGCAGACGACTACGGCACCACCGCCCGGGAGCAGTCCGAGGGTGAGCCGCTGAGCATGCGCGTCGACCGTGAGGTGCCGGACGTTCTCGAGGCCGTGGACCAGCCGGCCTCCGCCGCGGCCGACTCCGATTCGCCGTTCCCTGAGGGGGACGACCGTGTCGGCCGGATCGTGGAGACCGACGAGGGCGCTCGCACGGACGCCGAGAAGGACGCCGTCGCCTACGACGCAGGCACCGACCTCGGCGGTCTGACGGCGGAAGAGGCCGCCATGCACATCGAGCCCCAAGGCTGACGGCGCTCGGTGCCGCGGCTGCGTCGCGTCAACTGCACGGCTCCCGGCATCACCCGCCGGCGCCGCGGCGGCGGCTTCGTCTACGAGACGGCCGCCGGCGAGCGCGTCACCGACCCGGAGGTACTGGGCCGCATCGAGGCGCTGGTCATCCCGCCGGCCTGGCAGGACGTCTGGATCTGCCCGTGGAACAACGGGCACATCCAAGCCATCGGCACCGACGCGGCGGGGCGGCGGCAGTACCGCTACCACGACGTGTGGCGCGAGCAACGGGACAAGGCCAAGCATGACGACGTTCTCGACTTCGCCGAGAGCCTGCCGGCCGCGCGGCACCACATGTCGGAGCATCTGGGCGGACGGGGACTGACCAGAAACCGGGTGCTGGCCTGCGCCGCCCGGTTGCTCGACTTGGGATTCTTTCGCATCGGTAGTGAGCAGTACGCCGAGCAGCACGGCACCTTTGGGCTCGCCACGATGCGACGTGAGCACGTCTCGGTCAGCAAGGGCATGATCACTTTCGACTACATCGCCAAGCACCAGAAGCATCTCGTCCGCTCGATGGCCGACGACCAGGTGTGCACGGTGGTGACCGCTCTCAAGCGCCGCAGGGGCGGCGGCGAGGAGCTGCTCGCCTACCGCGCCGGCACGGGCTGGCAGGACGTGCGCAGCTCGGACATCAACGAGTACCTGCACGACGTACTGAACCTGCAGTTCTCCGCCAAGTACTTCCGCACCTGGAGCGCCACCGTGCTCGCCGCAGTGGGGCTCGCGGTCTCCGAGCGCACCGTCACCTCCCCCACCGCCGCCAAGAAGGCCGTCACCTGGGTGGTGCGGGACGTCTCCGAGTATCTGGGCAACACGCCCGCCGTCTGCCGCTCCTCCTACATCGACACCCGCGTCATCGACCTGTTCTACGACGGCATCACGATCGCCCCGGACCTCGAGCGGCTCGGGGAGGGCGCATCGTTCGGCCAGCTCGCGTTCCAGGGGGAGATCGAGGCGGCGGTGATCGATCTGCTGCGGGGACGCTCAGCGCGCCAACGCCGGCTGCTACGGGCCGCCGGGGCGGGCACCCCCCGGGAGTAAGCAGACCGCCGGGGCGACGTCGCCGAGCGCACGCACCGCCTGACGGCAGGGACCCGCGATTTCCTCAAGTGCGGCCCCGCATCTGCCGAGGTACCGCCTGTGACGCCGTTTCGGAGACGCCCGTGACCCTGGGACCGCCTTCGCTGACCGACCTCGTTCCGCCCAGCAGGGTCGGCGAGCCGGACGACGTAGCTCCGGAGAGGCCGACGGCCGCCGTGCTGCTGTCGGGCGATTGCGCTATCGCCCTACGCGAGCCGAAGCGCCTGCGGGCACTGCGCCGCGCCGGCCTGATGGACGTAGTAGACCCGGGGCTCGACCGGCTGTGCCGCGCCGCTGCGCGGGCACTCGGCGTACCGATGGTGCTGGTGTCACTCGCCGAGGTCGACCGGCAGCACTTTCCCGGCAAGTACTACCCGCCCGACCCCGACGGCCGCGGTTCGCCGATCAACCAGTCGCTGTGCCAGTTCGTGGCGACCGCCGGCCGGCCGCTGGTGATCAGCGACACGACCACTGATCAGCGGGTGCTGGCCGGCAACGTGGTGCTCGCGCCCAACATTGTCGCGTACGCCGGCATGCCGGTGCGCTCGCCGGACGGCGAGGTGCTCGGCTCGATGTGTGCTGTCGACGAGCGCCCCCGCCAGTGGACGGCCCAGGAGCTGGAGGTGCTGTCCGACCTCGCGATCAGCGCGGAGGCACAGATTGCCACCCGCATCGGCTCAGCGGCCCTGCGGCAGGCGGCAGCGGAGACCCAGGCCATCCTCGACGGCACCAACGACGCGTTCGTGCGCATTGACGCCGAGGGCGTCATCACGGACTGGAACCCCGCTGCGGAACGGATCTTCGGCTGGGCCGCCGCGGACGTCATCGGCCGCGCGCTCGACGAGACGATCGTTCCGCCGGCGATGCGGAAGGCGCACAGGCGCGGCCTCCAGCACGACCGGCCCACCGGCGAGAGTCGGGTGCTGGGCAAGCGGCTCGAGATGCCGGCCGTCCGGGCGGACGGCAGCGAGTTGATGGTCGAGATGATCATCAGCGCACTTGACGACCCGGCCGGCGGCTACTTCGCGTTTCTGCACGACGTCACCGATCGCCACCGGGCGCAGCGCGAGCTCAGCGACAGCAAGGCCCTGTTCGACGCGATGTTCGACAACACCGCCGCGGTGATCTCCATCAAGGACCTGGAGGGGCGCTACGTCTACGTCAACCGCCAGGCTGAGGTGCTCTTCGCCCTTCCCAAAGACCAGGTGCACGGCAAGCGGGACGCCGAGCTGCTGCCGCACGACGTCGCCGAAGCGATCCGGGCGAACGACCTCGCTGTCCTCGATCTGGGGGAGGCCGAGACCATCCTGGAACAGGTGCCGACCAGCGAGGGCCTGCGCCAGTACGTCTCCACCAAGTTTCCACTGCGGGACACCGACGGATCCGCGTGGGGGCTGTGCGGCATAGCGATCGATGACACCGCCCGTCAGCGAGCCGAGCGTGAGCTCGCGCGCGCGCGCCGCCAACTCGACGAGGTGGTGAGCCGGCTCGACGACTACGTCTTCACCGTGGAGATCAAGCCGGACGGGACCGTCCACCACGTCTACTCCAGCCCCAACTCGATGCGGGTCTTCGGCGTCGGGCTGGACCCGGCGGACGAGCTGACGCGCACGTTCGACGAGCTGGTGCATCCCGAGGACGCCGCCGCATTTCGTGACTGGCACGACCGTGGAGCGGCCGGCCTTCCCGCTGAGATCGAGTACCGCGTGGTCGGCACCGACGGGCAGTTGCGCTGGGTATGGACGCGGAGTCATCCACGTCGGGAGGACGGGCTGCTGCTGCTCGACGGCATCTCCAGCGACGTCACCCAGCGCCGGGAGCTCACGGAGAACCTGAGCCGAAGCCTCGCCGCGCTGCGGGAGAGCGAGGCACGCCGCGACGCTGCCGCCAGCGAGCTCGCGAGCCGGAATGCGCAGCTGGAGCTGTCCAACAGCGAGTTGGATGCGGCCAACCAGCTCAAGCTGGACCTGATCGGGATGCTCTCGCACGAGATCGGCACACCGATGACCGTGATCAAGGGTTATGCGGAGACGATCCTCGGCCGCACGTCCGAACTTCCGCCACTCGCCCGATCGGGGCTCGAGGCGATCGCCCGCAGCGCCGACCAGCTGGAGGTGATCCGGCGAGAGGTGCTCACCATGTGCGCGCTGGACGCCGGATCCCTGCACGCGGAGCGCGAGCGGGTACCGCTGGCGCCGGCCCTGCTCGCCGCTGTCGAGGTGGCCTGCGAGCAGGCGCCGGTGATCTGCGATGCCGCGCTGGAGGTCCTGGTCCATCCGGTGCACCTGCAGCAGATCGTCGTCAACTTCCTCACCAACGCCCGCAAGTACGGCGGCGGAGTGACCGCCGTCGACGTGACCGACTGCGGCGGCACGGTGCAGATCCGGGTGCGCGACGCAGGAACCGGTGTCCCTGCGGACTTCCGCGACTCGCTGTTCGAGCGGTTCACCCGCGACTCCGCGAACGGACGCTCCATCGGAGGGTCAGGCCTGGGGCTGTACATCGTCCGCGGCCTGGCCGAGGCGAACGAGGGGTCGGTCTGGTACGAAGAGGCGGAGCCCCGCGGCAGCGTCTTCGTGCTCGAGCTGCACGCCGCTCGCTGAGCCCCGTCCCGCCCCACCGGCCTGGTCCAGTCGCTGGTTCCGTCGGCCCCGTCACCCGGCCGGCGCGGGCCAACAGGCGACCCATCGACCAGGCCACGCGAGCCGCGGCCTGTCGTGTCGGCAAGCTCACAGTAGCCAGCTAGACACGTGTGGCAGCCGCAGCGCCCGGGGCAGGGGCACGCCGTGACCCGCGGCGCCAGCACCCTGCTCGCTGAGGGGTTCTCCCCGGCAGCGGTGCTCTTCGACCGGGACGGGACGCTCGTCGTGGACGTGCCCTACAACGGCGACCCGGACAAGGTGGTTCCGGTGCCCACCGCTGCGGCGGCGCTCGCCCGCCTGCGGGACGCCGGCATTCGGTCGGCCGTCGTCTCCAATCAGAGCGGCATCGCCCGTGGCCTGCTCACCCGCCAGCAGGTGGACGCGGTCAACGCTCGGGTCGAGCAGCTGCTCGGTCCGCTGGGACCGGTGCTGGTCTGCCCGCACGGGCCCACCGACGGCTGCGACTGCCGCAAGCCGGCGCCTGGCATGGTGCTGGCGGCGGCGCGAGCTCTCGGCGTCCCCGTGGAGCGCTGCGTGGTGATCGGGGACATCGGCGCCGACATGGGGGCGGCCCGGGCAGCCGGCGCTCGCGCGATTCTCGTGCCCACGCCGGTGACGCGTCCCGAGGAGGTGGCGGCGGCCCCCGTGACCGCGCCGGACCTGCTCCGGGCGGTCGATCTGTTGCTTGACTCCGCGGTTCCCGCGTGACGGCGGGCTCGGTTCTGGTCGTCCGACCGGACAACGACGGTGACGTCCTGCTGTCCGGGCCCACGGTGCGGGCGGTGGCTGGCAACGCCGAGCGGGTCGTGTACCTGTGCGGGCCGCGCGGACGGCACGCGGCCGGGCTGCTGCCCGGCATCGACGAGGTGCTCTCCTGGCACTGTCCCTGGATCGACGCCGATCCGCTCCCCGTCGACCGCGCCGGCATCCTCTCCCTCGTCGACATGCTGGCTGGGCAGCGGCTGGACGCGGCGCTGATCCTCACGTCGTTCCACCAGAGCGCCCTGCCCACCGCCCTGGTGCTGCGCATGGCGGGTATTCCGCGGGTGGACGCCGTCAGCGAGGACTACCCCGGCAGCCTGCTCGACCTGCGTCACCGGCTGCCGGAGACCGGCCTGCACGAGGTGGAGCGGATGCTCTCCCTGGCCGAGGACGCCGGCTACCCGCTCCCGCCAGGGGACGACGGGCGGCTCGCGGTCCGGCGGCCGCTGCCCGACACCAGCGCGGTGACCGGTCCGGGGCCGTACGTGGTGGTGCACCCGGGCGCTTCGGTGCCGGCACGGGCCTGGTCGCCGCACAAGTCGGCCGAACTCGTGGCGCACCTGGCCGCTGCCGGCCGGCGGGTGCTGGTGACCGGCTCTCCCGCGGAGCGCGAGCTGACCCGCCAGGTCGCCGGTCGACACGGCACGGATGTGGGCGGCGCCACCGACCTTGCGGGCCTCGCGGACGTGCTGGATCGCGCCGACGTCGTCGTGGTCGGCAACACCGGACCGGCGCATCTGGCGGCGGCGGTCGGGACGCCTGTGGTGTCGCTGTTCGCCCCCACCGTTCCGGCAGAGCGCTGGCGTCCGTGGCGCGTGCCACAGGTGCTGCTGGGGGATCAGATTGCACCTTGCGCAGACAGCCGTGCCAGAGTCTGCCCAGTGCCTGGACATCCGTGCCTGGACGGAGTGCCCGTGGCGCAGGTTGCCGAGGCGGTGACCGCACTCTGTTCCCGACCGGTGGAGGTGGGCTCATGAGGATCGCCATGGTCAGCGAACATGCGAGCCCGCTCGCGGTTCTCGGCGGGGTCGACGCCGGCGGCCAGAACGTGCACGTGGCCGCCCTGGCTGCGGCGGTTGCCGCGCGCGGCCACGAGGTGGTGGTCCACACCCGTCGGGAGAGCCCGCGCGTCCCCGAGTCCGTCCCCCTGTCCCCCGGCGTTGTCGTGCACCACGTACCGGCCGGACCGCCCACCGAGGTGCCCAAGGACGCGCTCCTGCCGTACATGGACCGGTTCGCCGATGTGCTGCGTGAGCAGTGGCTGTGGAACCGGCCGGACGTGGTGCACGCGCATTTCTGGATGTCGGGGCTGGCGGCCCGGCGCGCCGCCGCGGACCTCGGAATTCCGGTCGTGCAGACCTTCCACGCCCTGGGGGTGGTCAAGCGCCGGCATCAGGGGGCCATGGACACCTCCCCGCCGGAGCGGCTGGCGCTGGAGAGCGACCTGGCCCGCTCCGTGGACGCGATCATCGCCACCTGTTCGGACGAGGTGTTCGAGCTCAAGCGGCTCGGCGTGGACCCGCACCGCATCTGCGTGGTGCCGTGTGGGGTGGACACCGCGCTGTTCACCCCCCACGGCCAGCGGGAACCGCGGCCCGGCGACCGGCGACGGCTGCTGTTCGTCGGCCGCCTGGTGCAGCGCAAGGGAATCGGCAACGCGATCAGCGCGCTCGCCGATGTTCCTGGGGCCGAACTCGTCGTCGCCGGCGGCCCGGAACCGGCGTACCTGGAGGCCGACCCCGAGGTGCAGCGGCTGGGCCGGTTGGCCGAGCAGCACGGCGTGGCGGAGCGGGTGACCTTCCGCGGGCGCGTGGCCCGGGCCGATCTGCCGCCGCTGCTGCGTTCGGCGGACGCCGTGATCTGTGTGCCCTGGTACGAGCCGTTCGGCATCGTCCCGCTCGAGGCGATGGCGTGCGGCGTGCCGGTGATTGCGTCCGCCGTCGGCGGGCTGATCGACACCGTGGTGGACGGCGTGACAGGCGTCCACGTGCCCCCGCGCCACCCGGCGGCGCTGGCCGCGTCGATCAAGGAGCTGCTCAGCGACGAGGACCGGCGCCGCGCCTACGGGGCGGCGGGCGCGGCCCGGGCGCGCGGGCGCTACACCTGGGCCCGGGTGGCGGCGGGAACGCTGCAGACCTACCGGGCCGTGACCGGCGTCGCCGCGCGGTCCGGATCGTCGGCCGGCTCGGCGGCGCTGGCCGAGGAGGTGCCGTGGTGACCGGTCCGCTGGTCGTCGTCGGGGACTGCCTGCTCGACCGCGACCTGGTCGGCCAGATCGAGCGCCTCGCGCCGGACGCCCCGGTTCCGGTGGTCGACGAGCTGCAGCAGATCTCCCGGCCCGGTGGTGCCGGGCTGGCGGCGCTGCTCGCCGCCCGCGACGGGCGCGCCGTGACGCTGGTGACCGCGCTGTCCGACGACGCCGCCGGTGAGGAGCTGGCAGTGCTGCTAGCCGCCGCCGGCATCGAAGTCGTTCCGCTGGTACTGGACGGCCGCACACCGGAAAAGGTGCGGGTGCGCAGCGGCGGGCGCTCGCTACTGCGCCTGGACCACGGGGGCCGCACGGCCCCGCCGGTCGGACCGCTGACCCCCGACGCCCGCGAGGCACTGGCGGGCGCCGGGGCGGTGCTCGTCGCGGACTACGGACGGGGGGTGGCGGGCCACCTGACCGAGGTCCCCCGCCGGGTGCCCGTGGTCTGGGATCCGCACCCGCGCGGGCCGGAGCCGCTGGCCGGCTGCACCCTCGTCACGCCGAACAGTTCGGAGACCGAGCACTTCGCCGGAGCCGTACCGGGCCGGACGCTGTCCGCCACAACGGCCCGGGCGCAGCTGCTGCGACGCCGCTGGGGCGCCGGAGCCGTGGCCGTCACCATGTCGGACCGCGGCGCGCTGCTGGTCAGCTCCGACGAGGGGGCACCGCTGGTGGTCCCCGCACCCAAGGTGGCCTGCTTCGACCCGTGCGGTGCGGGTGACCGGTTCGCGTCCGCGGCCGCCGGACTCCTCGCCGACGGTGCACTGCCCAGCGAGGCGGTGGCCGGCGCGGTCGCCGTCTCCTCTGCCTTTGTCGCCGACGGTGGAGCGGCGACCGTCCGGATGCCAGTCGCCGACGGTGGAGCGGCGACCGTCCGGATGCCAGTCGCCGACGGTGGAGCGGCGACCGTCCGGATGCCGGTCACCGCCGGCACGCCCGCGGGCGGCGCGCCGACCGGTGCCGTCGGCCCGGCCGCGGCCGCCGAACTGGTGGCCCGGGTGCGCTCGTCGGGCGGCACGGTGGTGTCCACCGGGGGTTGTTTCGACCTGCTGCACGCCGGACACGTCTCCGTGCTGCAGGCTGCCCGAGCGCTCGGGGACTGCCTCATCGTGCTGCTGAACTCGGACGCTTCGGTGGGGCGGCTCAAAGGACCCGACCGGCCGCTCGTGCCCGGCCCCGACCGGGCCGCGGTACTGGCCGCCCTCGAGTGCGTCGACGCTGTCGTTCTGTTCGACGAGGACACACCCGTGCCCGCCCTGACCCGGCTGCGTCCCGACATCTGGGCCAAGGGGGGCGACTACGCGCTCACCGACCTGCCCGAGGCGCCGGTTGTCGCCGGCTGGGGCGGGCAGGCCGTCGTTCTGCCGTACCTGCAAGGAAGATCCACCACTGCGATGTTGAAGGAGGCAGCCCGACGTGGCTGACACGCACGCGAATCCCGGCACGGTGCTGGTGACCGGAGGAGCATCCGGACTGGGGCGCGCCGTCGCCGAGGCGGTCCGCGACGCCGGAGGCACGGCGCTGGTGCTGGACCGGGTCGAGGTCGACGGCTTCGACACCGAGGTGGTGGACCTCGCCGACACCCGGGCGACAGAGGCGGCGGTGCGCCGGGCGGCGGACCGCGCCGGCGGCCTCGACGCCGTCTTCACGGCGGCCGGTACCGACCGTTGCGGCACGCTGGCCGACGTCCCGGGCGAGGAGTGGGACCGGGTGGTCCTGGTGAACCTGCTCGGCACCGCGGCCGTGGTCCGGGCGGCGGCCCCGTACCTGCAGCGCTCGTCGGGCAAGGTCGTCACCGTCGCGTCGACGCTCGGCATCAAGGCCGTCAGCGACGCGACCGCGTACTGCGCCTCCAAGTTCGGCGTGGTCGGGTTCACGCGCGCGCTGGCCGCCGAGCTGCGTGGGCAGGTCGGCGTCACGCTGCTCATTCCGGGCGGCATGCACACCGCGTTCTTCGACGACCGTGACGAGCAGTACAAGCCCCCGGCGGACGCCAAGCTCAACCACCCCGAGGACGTGGCGCAGACCGTGCTGTTCGCGCTGCGCCAGCCCCCCGGCTGCGAGATCAAGGAACTCGTCGTGGCGTCGTCATGGGAGTCGAGCTGGCCGTGAAGGTCCTCGGAATCAACGCCGTCTTTCATGATCCCGCTGCCGCGCTGGTCGTCGACGGCCAGACCGTCGCCGCCGCCGAGGAGGAGCGGTTCAGCCGCCGCAAGCACGGCAAGTCCCCCGTCCCGTTCTCGACGTGGGAGCTGCCGGAGCAGGCCGCTGCCTGGTGCCTGTCGGAGGCGGGCATCGCGCCCTCCGACCTGGACGCGGTCGCGTACTCCTACGACCCGGCGCTCGCCGCTCCCTACGACCCGGCAGACCTGACTACGGACGCGTGGGAGGGGCTGCGGACGCTGTACGCGCAGCGCGCCCCGCTGTTCCTGCGGACGGCGCTGCCCGGGCTCGACCCGGACATCGTTCGCTACGTCCCGCACCACCTGGCGCACGCGGCGTCGGCAGCTCTCGCCGCGCCGCACGCGACATCGTCGGTGCTGGTGCTCGATGGCCGCGGTGAGAGCCACTCGCACCTGGCCGGCCGCAGCGTCGACGGCGCGATAGAAGTGCTTGCCGCGCAACGCCTTCCGCACTCACTCGGTCTGCTGTACGAGGAGGTCACCGAGCACCTGGGCTTCCGCCGGTCGTCCGACGAGTACAAGGTCATGGCGATGGCCTCGTACGGCAAGCCGGCGTACCTCGACGAGTTCCGCCAGCTGGTGCGCACCACCGGCGACGGCGGCTTCGTTGTCGAGCCGGTCGAGTGGGGCTCGTTCGTCAAGCGGCTCGGCAAGGACGCAGCGTGGGGTCCCGAACACGCCGACCTGGCATCGAGCGTGCAGATCCGGCTCGAGGAGGTGCTGCTGGAGCTGACCTCCTGGCTGCACGCCCAGACCGGCGACTCCGCGCTCACCCTGGCCGGTGGGGTGGCGCTGAACTGCGTGGCGAACTCCCGGCTGCAGCGCGAGGGCCCCTTCGACAGCATCTGGGTGCAGCCCGCTGCCGGGGACTCCGGAACGGCGTTGGGAGCGGCGCTGCACGTGGCGCAGTCGCTGGGCGACCCGGTCGCCCCGATGGGTACGGCGGCGCTCGGCCGCGGCTGGACCGACGACGAACTCGAGGCGTGGCTCACCACGGCCAACGTCCGGTACGAACGGCCGGCCGACGTGGCGGACGCCGTCGCGGAGTGCCTCGCGGCCAACGGGATCGTCGCCTGGTTCCAGGGCCGCTCCGAGTACGGCCCCCGCGCCCTAGGTCACCGCAGCCTGCTGGCGCACCCGGGCTACGAGGGCAACCTGGAGCGGATGAACAACGTCAAGGGGCGGGAGCAGTTCCGGCCGGTGGCCCCGATGGTGCTCGCAGACCGGGCCGCCGAGATCTTCGAGGGCGGGCCCATCCCGTCGCCGTACATGCTGTTCACCCATCGCGTGCGGCCGGGCTGGGCCGAGCGGATTCCGACGGTCGTGCATGTCGACGGCACCGCGCGGATCCAGACGGTGGAGGCAGCCGAGGAGCCGCTCGTCGCCAGCATGCTGGCGAGCTTTGCCCGTCGCACCGGCCTACCGGTCGTGGTCAACACCAGCTTGAACACCGCCGGGCGGCCGATGGTGGACGACCCGCGGGACGCGCTGGAGTGCTTCGGCTCGGCGCCGGTGGACCTGCTCGCCCTGGGACCCTTCGTCGTCCGGCGGCCATGACAGCGGGTGCATCAACCCCGGTGGTGGACGCCGTCCGCGGCGGCGGACCGTCCGTGGACGTGGTCATCCCGACGCTGGGCCGACCGACCCTTGCGGCGTTGCTGGACGTGGTCGCCGACGTGCCCGGCACCGTGTTCGTCGTCGACGACCGGCCCGACGACTCCACGCCGCTCGTCGAGCGCCCGCCGGCCAACGTGCGGTTCGTGCGCGGTCGGGCAGCCGGCCCCGCGGCCGCACGCAACGCCGGGTGGACGGCGTCGGCGGCGGAGTGGATCGCGTTCGTCGACGACGACGTACAGCCGCCGGCCGACTGGCCGCAGCGGTTGCTGGAGGATCTGCGCAGCTGCGGCCGCGAGGTCGGCGCCACCCAGGGCCGCATCACCGTGCCGCTGCCGCAGGACCGCCGGCCGACCGACTGGGAGCGCAACGTCGCCGGCCTGCAGGACGCCGCCTGGGCCACCGCGGACATGGCGTACCGGCGGGCCGCGCTGCAGCAGGTCGGCGGCTTCGACGAGGGCTTCCCGCGGGCGTACCGGGAGGACGCCGACCTGGCCCTGCGGGTACGGCAGGCGGGCTGGCAGCTGGTCCGGGGCTCCCGGCAGATCCTGCATCCGGTCCGTCCCGCGCCGTGGTGGATCAGCGTCCGGCTGCAGCGCGGCAACGCCGACGATCCGCTGATGCGGGCGCTGCACGGGCGCGACTGGCGCCGCCGCGCAGAGGTGCCGCGTGGCCGGCGGCGACAGCACCTCCTCACCGTGGGGGCCGGGCTCGCCGGCGTGGCAGGGTTCTGGCGCCGCTCCCGCCCGCTCGCCGTGGCCGGCGTCGGCGGTTACGCCGCCGCCGTGTCCTCCTTCGCCTGGCGCCGGATCTCCCCCGGACCACGCAACGGAAGAGAGGTGGCCGCCATGGTGGCGACCAGCGCCGTCCTGCCGTTCGCCGCCACGTACTGGTGGCTGCGCGGCTGGGCTACTCTGCCCGCGCGGCTGTCACGGCCGGCACACGTGTCCCCCGCTGCGCAGGCTGCGGACGCTGTCCCGGGAGCCTGAAGATGCGGGTCCTGGTCTGGCACGTGCACGGCTCCTGGCTCACCTCACTGGTGCAGGGGCCGCACACCTACCTCATCCCCCGGTTGCCCGACCGGGGACCGGACGGCGCGGGGCGGCCGTCGCGCCCGGGCACGTTCTGCTGGCCCGACAGCGCGGTCGAGGTGAGCCCCGAACAGTGCCGCGCCAGCGAGGTCGACGTCGTGGTGCTCCAGCGTCCTCACGAACTGGAACTGCTGCCGGAGTGGCTGGGCCGGCGTTCCGTGCCCAAGGTCTACGTCGAGCACAACGCGCCGCAGGGCCGGGTGGCGCAGATGCGGCACCCCATGGCCGACCGGTCGGACCTGACGGTCGTCCACGTGACGCACTTCAATGATCTGTTCTGGGACTGCGGGAGCACCCCGACGACGGTGGTCGAGCACGGCATCGTCGACCCCGGCTACCGCTACACCGGGGAGATCCCGGCGGCGGCGGTCGTGGTGAACGAGCCGGTTCGCCGCGGCCGGGTTACCGGCACCGACCTCCTGTCGAGGTTCCGCTCGGCGGGCGAGGTGCATTTGTTCGGCATGCGCAGCGAGGCCCTTGGTGGTCTGGATCTACCGCAGACGGAACTGCATGCGGCAATGGCGGCGCACCGTGTCTACGTCCACCCGATGCGCTGGACCTCGCTGGGACTGTCCATGCTCGAAGCGATGCTGCTGGGCATGCCGGTCGTCGCGCTCGGTACCACGGAGGCTTTCGAGGCCGTGCCCGCGGGCGCCGGCACCGTCTCCACCAACGTCGACCGGCTCGTGGCCGCAACCCGCGCCCTGCTCGGCGACGCCGACCTCGCCCGGGCACAGGGCGAGGCTGCCCGGCGGGCAGCGGTCGCCCGCTATGGGCTCGATCGTTTCCTGTCCGACATGGATCAGGTCTTCGCGGCGGCGGTTGCCGCGAGGGCAGGCTGACCCTCCTGCGGGGCAGCGCCTCCTGCGGTTCAGCTGGCGAGCCGGGGCTCTGGAGCGCGAAGCGACTGCGCCGGCAACGGCCGGCCAAAGTAGTACCCCTGCGCCGAGTCGCAGCCGAGCGTCCGCAACCGTTCGACCTGGCTCGACAGCTCGACTCCCTCGGCGACGGTATTGAGGTTCAGCGAATGCGCCAGATTGATCACCGCAGCCACGATGGCGGAGTCCTCGCCGTCTTCCAGCAAGCCGGTCACGAACGAGCGATCCACCTTCAACTCGTCGACCGGGAAACGCTTGAGGTAGGTGAAGGAGGAGTACCCGGTCCCGAAGTCGTCGATCGACAACCTCACCCCCAGGGCTTTCAGGTGATCCATGGCCGCCACAGTCGACAGCGCGTCGTCCATCACCGCGGACTCGGTGATCTCGAAGCAGATGGAGGACGGCTCCACCCGGCTGTCGGCGAGGACTTCCTCCACGAGGGACGGCAGGTTCGGCTGGGAGAATTGGCGCGCTGAGAGGTTGATGCTCATCCGCAACGGCGTCCCGCCCGGCCCGGCGGTCCGCCAGGCGAATGCCTGATCGCAGGCCTGGCGCAGAACCTGAAGACCGATGGGCACGATGAGGCCGCTGTTCTCCGCCAGATCGAGGAAATCCACCGGCGCAAGGAGCCCGCGCGTGGGGTGCCGCCACCGGACCAGCGCCTCTACACCGTTGACCACTCCGGTCGCCAGATCGACGGTCGGCTGATAGAAGACCTCAAACTCCGAGCGCTCGAGCGCCCGGTGCATCGCCGTCTGCGTGTCGAGGCGCTCTGAGGCCCGGCGGCGCATCGCAGCGTCGAAGAGCTCGACTCCGTGCCCGCCCCGCTGCTTGGCCCGGTACATGGCCGCGTCGGCGTTGCCGATCAGGCTTTCGGCCGTCTCCTCTCCCGTGGAGACCGCCACGCCGATGCTCGCGGTCGCGTACAGCTCGGCGTGCCCGACAATTATCGGCTCGCCCAGCACCGCGTCCACGCGCCTCGCGACTTCGACCACCTGTTCCTCGTCGGTGAGGCCTTCGCACAGGACGGTGAACTCGTCCCCGCCGAAGCGTGCGACCGTGTCACCGGGGCGCAGGGCGGCGCTCAGACGGCGGGCAACACCGATCAGCATCTGGTCCCCCGCCTCGTGACCGAGGCTGTCGTTCACCATCTTGAACCGGTCGAGGTCGATGAAGATGACCGCGAGGACGGCACCTCCCCGGCGGGCGCGGTTGAGCGCCAGGGTCGTGCGGTCCAGGAAGACCGTGCGATTCACCAGTCCGGTCAACGGGTCGTGGCGGGCCTGGACCGCCAGGAGGTGCTCTGCCCGGCTCCGTTCGACGGCGATCGCCGCCACGTGGGCCGCCCGTCGCAGCATGTCGCCGTGGCTGTCATCGGTGAGTGCGAAGGGGTCGGCAGCGAACAGCACGACCGAGCCCATTGCCCCTTGGCCGCCAGCCGCCTCGATCGCGACTGACCAGCATCCCGCGATCTCGTACCGCAGCCACTGCTGGGCATGCTGGGCGTAGCGCTCGTCCCGGGACAGGGCGGGAACGCGCACCTCACCCTCGCCGGCCACTGCCCGCACCGCCACGTTTCCGCAAGCGGGCGGCGTGCCGCGTTCCATGGCGTCCACGACCTCAGAGGCCACTCCGGACGAAGCCACCAGCCGCAGCTGCCTTTCCGGGCTGTCGGGCAGCATGAAGACGGCGCAGCCGAGGCCCGAGCCGCTGCCCGCCAACGCCTCCGCCAGTACCCCCAGGCTGCGCTCGATCGGCGCGGACTGCGCCACCAGGCGCAGCACTTCGGTCTCGGCGGCGAGCAGGCGCTGTGCCCGGCGCAGCTCGGTGACGTTTCGCGCCATCACGATCAGGCGCTCAGCCGGATGATCGGGATCGCTGCGGTCGACCGTCCTGGCATAGGTGCAGTTCAGCCAGCTCTCGACACCGGCGGCCGTCCGGATGCGCAATGTCTGGGGAAGTGGCGCCGAAGCGGCGCTCCAGCCGGCGAGGCTCACCGGGGTGCCGTGCTCGTCGGCTGCCCGTACCTGCTCCAGACCAACGGTGCCGACGATCCGGGACGCCGGATATCCGGTGATCGCCTCGAATGCCGGGTTCCAGTTGTGCACCAACCCGTCGGCGTCCACGGTCGCGATGCCGTCATTGGTGTCGTTGAAGATCTGGGCGAGCTTGCTCTGCTCCTCCGAGACGATGTCGAGCAGGGAAGACCGCTCGAAGGCGAGCGCCAGCTCCCGGCCCAGCGCCGCCAGTGAGGCGGCGACACGGGCCGGATCGCGGACGGGACGCAACTGGTCGTACGCCAGCAGCACGCCGTATGACCGCCCCTCGCCCGCGCGCACTCCGGCGACGAAGCACTCCGGCCGGCCCAGATGCTGCAGCACCGCCACCATCTGCGGGGCGGCGTCGTCCAGCCGGATCCAGCACCCCTCTTGAGGCGGCGGCTGGTGCAGCAGCACACTCGCCGGATGCTGCTCCCCGGTGGTCACGGCGGTGGCCGTGTAGGGGGAGCCGCCCGCACCGCCGCACTGGTGGATCTCCAGCAGCCGGCCGCGGAAGATGACCAGCTCGACGACGTCCGAACCGGTGGCGCGTCGCACCTCGCGGAGGAAAACCGGGAGGCTGGGCATCGGGCTCGGAGCCGAGCTCAACGCCGCCATCGCGTGGTTGAAGGCTCTGCCGAACCAGCGCTCCTGCAGGTCCGGAATCGAACCGTGCTGCAGCCAGTGCAGCAGGCACAGCGGCAGCAGGAACAGCGGAGCGGCGAGCGGCGTCCACATGTGCGCGGCGACCAGCAGCACGCCCCACGACACGTTGATGAGTCCGGGAACGGCGCCAACAGTGATCGCCGCCAGCGCCGGAAGTGGCCGCCACAGATCCCGCGGCCAGCCGCCCAGCAGGACCAACACCACCGCGACGGCCACGCTGTTGACAGCGATCACCACGGCCATGGCCGCTATAAGTGCCGGCAGGTGGGCAGCCGTACGTACGTCGCCCGAGGTCAGGGCAGCGAGGGTGAACGCCCCAGCCGCCGTCGCCAGCGTCCACTGCGCGATGTTGTATGCCGCCTTGACCGGCGTCACGCGCAGAATCAGCTGGGAGCCGGCCTTACCGGCCGCCGCGACCGCTATCGCCGGCACCGGCGTCAGAACGAACAGGGCGAGCGTGAGCACCGCCTCGAACATGTCGATGCAGTCCCGCTGACCGCGGTAGTGGTAGTCCACCTGCAGGTATCCCGCCAGCATCAGCCCGGCGGCCGTCGCAAGCAGCACGCCGGGTTCGGGCCAGTCCGGCACGCCGGCGAATCGCTGCGCCTGGAACCCCAGAACCACGGCCACGCCCAGCTGCGCCCCGATCAACGCCAGCAGCAGGTGCCGGGAGCGCCCTGACAGGACGGTCGGCGCCTTCCGCGGGAGCTCGTCGGGCACTGGTTACTCCCAGGCCCCGTACCAGTCGGCCCCCTGCCAGTTGTGGCCGTAGAAGGTGGTGGTGTCGAGCTCCTCGTAGAACTCGGAGCCGGTCCAGTTGTGGCCGGACCAGGAACCGTCCGACCAGGCGGACCGGTAGATCGGGGACTCCGCCCAGCTCGAGGCGTACCAGGCGGTGGCACCCCACTCCCCGAGCAGCTGCGTCGGCTCCCAGACGAGCAGCTGTGCCGTCAGCACGCCGTCGACCACGACTCCGGAGGGCTCGCTGGCCACCCGTACGGTGCCACGGCTGTCCTGCAGTGACCCGCTGCCCGACGACGTCTGCAGCCCGCCGTTCGCGCTGCCGGCCTCCGTCGACGTCATCGCTGCATAGACGTCCACCATGCCGCGGCCGACGTCGTTGGCCGACGCGGACGCCACCGGACGGGCGGTGCTGGTCACCAGGAACTTCACCCGGTTGGGCGACAGCGCCGGCTCGCGGGACAGCATCTGGGCGACGCCTCCGGAGACCACCGCCGTGGCCATGGAGGTGCCGCTCCCCTGCCGATAACTACCGGGCATCGCCGGCGGAACCTGCTCGTCGATCTCGCCGTACGCCCGGGTGGAGACCAGCTTGGCCCCCGGAGCGACGACATCGGGCTTGACCAGGCCGGCCGCTGTGGGGCCGCGCGAGGAGAACAGCGGCAGCCGGTCGTCGGAGATCGCCGGTGTCGTCCGGTCGTCGGCGGCGCCAACGGTGATCACCCACGGGTCGTCAGCCGGCTTGGTGATCGTGCTCGCGCCGGATCCGAGGTTGCCGGCCGACACCACGACGACGATTCCGGCCTGCCAAGCGCGCTCGACCGCGTAGTTGAGCGGGTCGCTCTGCCACGGCTGCCGGGAGTCGGTGCCCAGCGACAGATTCAACACCCGGATTCCGTAGCGCTCCCGGAAGCTGACCGCCCACTGGATGCCCGCGAGCACGTTGCTGACATCGGCCGACCCGTCCCGCGCGCCGACCTTGATGGACAGCAGCTTGGCCCGTGGGGCCACCCCCGCGTAGCGACCGCCGCTGTCGGCGCCGCTACCGGCGATGAGGCCGGCGAGGAAGGTGCCGTGCCCGTAGCCGTCCGAGCAGTCGCTTTCGCCGGACAGGTTGACGCACTGCTCGTACGCACCGGTCGTGGCGTTATGAACGGGAACCACCCGGCCGGCCAGATCTGGGTGGGGGCTGATGCCGGTGTCGAGCAGGGCGACCGTGACCCCCGAGCCGTCCGCCCCCTCCGCGAGTGCGCGGTCGGCCCCGATCTCGGTGCGGTGCACCGACCGCGGCTCGGAGGACTCCGTTTCCTCCCCATCTGCGATATCGACCGTTGCTGCGGAGTCCTGGACCGTCATCCGCGCATCGGGGCTCACGCTGCGCACCGAGCCTGCGGACATGAGCGCGGGCAGTTCGCTGCCCGGTACGGCAGCCGCGACACCGCCGATCAGCGGCAGCAGCCGCTCGACCCGTCCGCCCGCCGTTTTGACCGCGGCCACCGCGGCGCTGGTCTGGGCGCCGGCATCGGCACCCGAGCCCCCCACGATGACCCGGACGCCGGCGGGCGGTGCCGCCGCCAGGCCGGCACGGGACGTTCCCGCCGGCGTCTCCCCGCGTACGGCCGCAGCGGCGGCAGCGCCGGGCGTCATTGTGCAAGCGAGTATGGCGGCGAGCGCCGGGACGGCGAGCTTGCGCCGGACCGGGCCTATCACAGCTGCTCCGGATTGCGCATGAGGCTCCTTGCTGAACCGAGGGTGGCCCCGGTGCTACCGGGACGTGCTCGGTCTTCCCGAGTTCAGGTCAAGCAACCGGCCGGGAGGTTGAAAATCATGACCTTTCGTGATCGCGGCGTAGCAATGTGCTATGCCACCATCAGCCGTTGGCGAGCTCGTGCTGCAATCGGCGCTCGGACTCGAGCGTGAGCAGTTCGGCGAATACCGCCGCGTACTCGTCCGGGGTCTGCACGGGGTCCAGCCGTTGCAATCGGCCCTTGATCGCCTCGATCCGCCGGCCGGCTGCGAGCTCAAGCAAACGCGCGAGAACGATGGCGGCGTACCGCTCGTCAGGCTCGCCCGTCCACTGCGGCGCCTCGACCAACAGCGAGGTGATCAGCGCTCGGACCTCGTCGTCCGGTGCACGATCGCGGACCCGGGCACGCCACCCGGCAGCGGCCCCCGCCGTGCCGCCGGTGACCGCACCGCCGGCAGCTGCGATCGTCGACCGGACCGCTGCGTACGCGGAAGCGGTAAAGACCTCGTCCGGCACCTCGTCGAATCGGCCGGCGAGCAGCTGCGGATACTGCAGCGCGAGCTTGAGCACCTCCCGCTCCACGAGGAGCGTCCGGTCCCGCGGGTTCGGAGCCGGGCCGCTTCGGGGTGCAGCGGCGCGCGGCGGCGCCTCGGCCGACGCCTGCCTGGAGCGAGCCGGCAGGACGGCGGCGGACCCCAGGTCGGCGGAACCTCGGCTTCCGCCGGCCGGAGCGGGCCCTATCTGCTCGCCGACCCGCGACAACACGAGGTCGACGTCCATGCCGAGCCAGCCGGCCAGCCGCCGCGCATACTCGGGCCGCAGGGAGCGGTCCTTGATCGCGGCGACCTTCGGCGCGGCCGCGGCCAGTGCGGCGACCCGGCCCTCCGGTATCTCCAGGTCGTAGCGGGCCAGCGTGCTGCGCACGACGAACTCCACCAGCGGGATCCGGCCGGACACCAGCCGGCGGACGGCCTCGTCGCCGCGCTGCTGGCGGAGCTCGCAGGGGTCGAGCCCGTCCGGATCGATGGCGACAAACGTCTGGCTGACGAACCGCTGATCGTCGTCGAAGGCGCGCACGGCCGCCTTCTGGCCCGCGGCGTCGCCGTCGAAGGTGAAGACCACCTCGCCGCGGAACTCGTCCTGATCCATCAACATCCGGCGCAGCACCGCGATGTGTTCGGCACCGAATGCCGTGCCGCAGGTGGCGACCGCCGTCGGAACGCCGGCGAGGTGGCAGGCCATCACGTCGCTGACCCCCTCCACCACCACCGCCTGCGACCGCTTGGCGATCTCCTTCTTGGCGAGGTCGAGGCCGTAGAGCACGGAGCTCTTGCGAAAGATGGGGCTCTCGGCGCTGTTCAGGTACTTGGGCCCGGGGTCGTCGTCGGTGAGCTTGCGGGCGTTGAAGCCGATGACGCTGCCGGTGGTGTCCCGGATGGGCCACAGCAGCCGCCCGCGGAAGCTGTCGATCAGCGTTCCGCGGGCACTGGCCTTGGCCAGCCCACCTGTGGTCAGCTCGTCCCGGCTGAAACCGCGCGAGGCGAGATGGCGCAGCAGCACCTCCCACCCGCGGGGCGCATAGCCGATCCCGTAGATCTCCCACACCCCCGGGTCGAAGCCCCGACCGGTCAGGTAGTCGCGCGCGGGCTGCGCCTCCGGGCTTCTCAGCTGTTCCCGGTAAAACTCCGCCGCCGCCGCGTGCGCGTCCAGCAGCCGCTGCCGCAGTCCCTGCTGCTGACGCGGAGCGGCCCCACCCTGTTCGTAGGTCAGCGCCACCCCCGCCCGGCTGGCGAGCCGCTCCACTGCCTCCGGAAAGGTCAGCTGCTCGATCTTCCGCACGAAGGTGAGGACGTCGCCGCTCTCACCACAGCCGAAGCAGTGGTAGAAGCCGGCACCGGCATTGACGCTGAACGACGGGGTCTTCTCGTCGTGGAACGGGCACAGGCCCTTGAACCGCTCCGCTCCCGCGCTGCGCAACTGCAGGTGCTCGCCGATGACAGCGGCGATCGGCGAACGCTCGCGGACCAGGGCCACGTCCTCGTCCCGGATCCGGCCCGCCATCGCTGTTCCTCCCGCGCGCCCCACAGCAGTACAGGGAGCCTGCAGTCTAGGAGCGCCAGCCCGCCGCGGGCGCCCCGGCGCTCGGGCTGTGCAGCCGCCGGTGCAGCGCCCGGGCGCTGATGTCGGTCAGCGACGCGACCGCATCCAGCACCACCCGCAGCCGGGCGGCGTCGTCGTCGGCCTGCTCGTAGGCCGCCCGCAGCGGCGGGTCCAGCGCCTCGGGCGCCCGCGCGCTCAACGCGGCCACCAGCTCCTCGATCAGCTCCCGCTCCACCAGCCGGGCGGCGTCGGAGCCCTGCCGGCCCATCACGTACCGCGCGGCTATCGCCTTGAGCACCGCGCACTCGGCCTGGACCCGCTCCGGAACGATCATATCGGCGTCGTAGCGCGACAGCGCCCCCGGGCCGTAGCGCGCCCGGGTAGCCTCCAGCGCCGCCGCGCAGAAGCGAGCGATCAGCTCGCTCGTCGTCCGTTTGAGCGCCACCTGCGCCCGCAGGCCGCCGTCGTACGCCGCCGGCCACCACGGCGAGGCGAGCAGGCCGGTCAGCGCCTCTTGCAGCTGCTCGGCCGGAGCCGGCGAGTATGCGGCCGCTGCGAGCCGGCACAGCTCGCGCTGCTCCCCCGCATCGCGCAACGCGGCGAGCGGCACGTGCCCGGCGTGCACCCCGTCCTCGAGGTCGTGCACGGAGTACGCGACGTCGTCTGCCCAGTCCATCACCTGCGCCTCCAGGCAGCGCCGCCCGGGCGGCCCGCCTCGGCGGAGCCAGTCGAAGACGGGCAGGTCGTCGGGGTAGACGCCGTACTTGGGGCTGGCCGGGCCCTTCGGCCAGGGGTACTTCGTGGCAGCGTCCAGCACCGCCCGGGTGAGGTTCAGTCCGGCGCTGGAGCCGTCCGGGTGCATCGCCTTGGCCTCGAGCCTTGTCAGGATGCGCAGGCTCTGCGCGTTGCCCTCGAAACCACCGCAGGCGGCCCCGGCCAAGTCCAGCGCGATCTCCCCGTTGTGACCGAAGGGCGGATGGCCGAGATCGTGGGCGAGGCAGGCGGCGTCCACCACGTCGGCGTCACAGCCGAGCGCGACCCCCAGCTCCCGGCCGATCTGTGAGCACTCCAGCGAGTGGGTGAGGCGGGTCCGCGGAAAGTCGTCCTCCTGCGGCCCCACCACCTGCGTCTTGGCGGCGAGCCGGCGCAGCGCCGAAGAATGCAGCACCCGGGCCCGGTCGCGCTGGAACGGCGAACGGGCCGCCTCCGGCACGTCCTTGCCCGGCTCCTCGGCCCACCGCTCGGCGTCCTGCGGGCGGGTCACCGGGAGGCACTTCCCCGGCGAGCCGGGTCGGGTCCGCTCATGCAGCCTGCGGCCCGTCACCCACGCTGCGCCGGAAGGCCCGGTAGTACAGGTAGGCCGCGGTCTCGCGTGCGATGTACCGCAGCTGCGTCCCGCGGGTGCGCACAGCCGGGCCGCTGCGCGTGGGCGAGGCCTCCGCCGCGATGCCGACGTCGCGCAGCATCCGCCGCGCGCGCAAGCTGTGCCAGGGGTCCGAGACCACGACGGCGCTGTTCCATCCCCGCTGCTGGAACACTCGCGAGGCCGCCTGGGCGCTCTGCAGCGTGTCCCGGCCCTCCCGAATGGCCAGCAGGTTCCGGGACGGGACGCCCTGCTCCTCCAGGTACTGCTCGCCCGACGCCGCCTCGGTCGTCCGGTCGCCCGGCTGGCCGCCACCGAGGGTGACGATGCGCGGCGCCACGCCCGCGTCGAACAGGGCCTTGGCGTGCTTCAGGCGCGCTTCGAAAATCTCCGAGGGGCGGCCGTCGAACTGGGAGGCACCCATCACCAGAATCGCGTCAGATCTCGGCCGGTCGTCCTGGCGGGCCACCCACCAGATGCTGCCCGCCGTGCCGCCGATGACCAGCAGCACCGCAGCCAGGCACAGGGCGACCGCCCGGACGACGAACCGGACGAGGCGCGGCATCACCGGCGGGTACCGGACACGAGCTGGCGCAGCCTCCTGCTTCAACCGGAGCGGGGCGAGTGTAGGGGGCGACGGCGGCACGTCAGCGCTCGTAGTCGTCCTCGAGCCGCTCGATGTCCTGCTCGTCGAAGTGACCGAAGGCCACCTCGAGGAAGCGGCCATCGGCGGTGCCACAGTTCCGCACCCGATGCGTGGCACCGCACGGAATCCAGACGCGCTCACCGGCGGCCGGCGCCGACGTCTGGCCGTCGACCTCCACCTCGAGCCCGGCGTCGAGGATGGTCCACCACTCGTCACGTCGGGAATGCCGCTGCAGGCTGAGCTGCTGACCGGGCGCCACCGTGATGATCTTGACGGTCACGCTCTCGTTGTGCGCGAGCTGCTCGAAACGACCCCAGGGCCGCTCATCGATCAGTGCCTCGGGCATCTGACGCGTAACGCGGTCGGGCACGGTACTCCTCGGGTCGCGGTACGGACGATCTCCTGGGCTCGGCTCCTCATTCTGCCCCCGCCGCCCGCGGATGAGGGTCTCCGACCCGCGACGGCCCGGGCGTCAGCAGGCGCCCAGGCCCTCGGCGAGGTAGGCCTCCACCCGGTCGAGCCCGACCCGCTGCTGCGTCATCGCGTCGCGGTCGCGAACGGTGACCGCCTGGTCATCCAGGGAGTCGAAGTCCACGGTGACGCAGTACGGCGTGCCGATCTCGTCCTGGCGGCGGTACCTGCGCCCGATGGCGCCGGCGTCGTCGAACTCCACGTTCCAGCGCTTGCGCAGCTGTTGGGCGAGGCCCTTGGCGACCGGGGAGAGGCGCTCATTGCGAGACAGCGGCAGCACCGCTGCCTTCACCGGTGCGAGCCTCGGGTCCAGCCGGAGCACCACCCGCCGGTCGACTCCGCCTTTGGTGTTCGGGGCTTCGTCCTCGAAGTACGCGTCCAGCAGGAACGTCAGCGTGCAGCGGTCGACACCCGCCGCGGGCTCGATCACGTACGGCGTGTACCGGGAGCCGCTCTCCTGGTCGAAGTACGACAGATCGGTGCCGCTCGCCTTGGAGTGCACTGACAGGTCGTAGTCGGTGCGGTTCGCGACGCCCTCGAGCTCGCCCCATTCCGTGCCCTGGAAGCCGAAGCGGTACTCGATGTCCACGGTGCGCGTGGAGTAGTGGGACAGCTTCTCCTTGGGGTGCTCGAACAGCCGCAGGTTCTCCTCGGTGATCCCGAGGTCGAGGTACCAGCTGCGCCGCTCGGCGATCCAGTACTCGTGCCACTGCTCCACCTCGGCGGGCGGCACGAAGAACTCCATCTCCATCTGCTCGAACTCGCGGGTGCGGAAGATGAAGTTGCCCGGGGTGATCTCGTTGCGGAACGACTTGCCGATCTGCCCGATGCCGAACGGCGGCCGCTTGCGGGCCGACTGCTGCACGTTCAGATAGTTGATGAAGATGCCCTGCGCGGTCTCCGGACGCAGGTACGCCAGCCCGGATTCGTCGTCCACCGGACCCAGGTGGGTGCGCATCAGACCGTTGAACATGCGGGGCTCGGTGAACGCGCCCTTGGTGCCGCAGTTGGGGCACGCGATGTCGGCGAGCCCGTTGCGGGGCGCCGATCCCTTGCGCTGCTCGTACGCCTCTTCCAGATGGTCGGCGCGGAACCGCTTGTGACACGACTGGCATTCGGTCAACGGGTCGGCGAACGTCTCCACATGGCCTGACGTCTCCCACACCGCCGGAGCGAGGATCACCGACGAATCCAGCCCCACGACGTCGTCCCGGCCCTGCACGACCGCGCGCCACCACTGGCGCTTGACGTTGTTCTTCAGCTCCACCCCGAGCGGGCCGTAGTCCCACGACGCGCGTAGCCCGCCGTAGATCTCGCTGCTGGGGTACACCAGCCCGCGGCGCTTGGCGAGGCTGACGATGGTGTCCATGCGATCGGACTTGGCACTGGCGGCCACGGGAGCGCTCCATCCGGCTGGCGGTCGGCGGGTGAGACACCAGGTTATCCGCCGCGCCTGCGCGCCCGGCGACCTCGCACCGGCACGCGGCTGGCTGCCGCCGCGAAAGCGCTGAGCAGCAGGCTCGCCTGAACGGCCGCTCCACTGCGGCCGGGCGCCGGCCGAAGTGCTCTAGGTGACCGATCGCAGGCAGACTCGACGCCGGCTGCTGACCGCAGCGGCCGGGGCGCTGGTCGACGCCGGTATGGGCACCGCCGCCCCCGCCGCGGGCCGCCACCGCACGCCGGTCCAGCAGGCCGCGCGCGAGCCCAGACCCGAGGTGCGCGAGTTCGCGCCGTCGTCGATTCGGGTGAGCGCGTCCGAGCGCGCTGCCGTCCTGCACCTGCTGCGCCGCACGACGTTCGGCCCGACCCCCGGCCAGGTCGACGAGGTGGCCCGGCTCGGCCGTGCCGCCTGGCTGGACCAGCAGCTGTCCCCGGCGTCCGTCGCCGATTCGGACGGCGACCTGATCACGTCGAAGTACCCGAAGTTGTCCATGACGTCTCTCGAGGCGCGCGCCGCGTTCAACAACGGCTCATGGGATCTGATGGACCAGACGTGCCAGGCCACGCTCGCCCGGGGGGCCTGGAGCCGGCGGCAGCTGTTCGAGGTGATGGTCGACTTCTGGTCCAACCACCTGAACGTGACGTGCCCGTCCAGCGAGGTGTGGGACAACCGGCACCTGTACGACCGCGACGTCATCCGCAAGCACGCGCTCGGCAACTTCGCCGACATGCTGGTCGCCAGCGCCGAGCACCCGGCGATGCTGCGCTACCTGGACCAGACGTCGTCGACGGCCGCCGCACCGAACGAGAACTACGGACGAGAGCTGCTCGAGCTGCACACGGTCGGCATCGAGGCCGGCTACACCGAGACCGAGGTGCGGCACTCGGCGTACATCATGACCGGTTACCGGATCAGCGGGACGACCTACCGGTTCGAATACTCGTCCAGTCGGCACTGGGTCGGCAAGGTATCGGTGCTGGGGTTCACCGACCCCAACACCACTCGCACCGGCGGATACGACGTGGCGAAGCGGTACCTGAACTACCTCGCCCGCCACCCGCGCACCGCGACCCGCCTCGCCACCAAGCTGGCGCAGCGGTTCGTCGCCGACGCCCCGCCGGCCGCGCTCGTGGAGCGCCTGGCGGCGGTCTACCTGGCCAACGACACGGCAATCGTTCCCGTGCTGCGTGCGCTGTTCGCCAGCCCGGAGTTCCTGGGCTCGGCCGGCCAGAAGATGCGGCGCCCGTACGAAGACCTGATCGCCACCGTCCGCGCGCTCGGCATCCGGCCGCCCGCCGCGGACCGCGCCGACTGGTCGTACGGCATCCGCGCCCTGTACTGGATGTCCGGCGATGTCGGCCACGCTCCGCTCGGCTGGCACCCGCCGAACGGCTATCCGGACGTGGCCGGCGCATGGCAGTCGGCCAGTGGCCTGCTGGGACGCTGGAACGCCCACACACTGCTGGCGACCGGCTGGTGGCCCAAGCAGGGGATGCTCACGTTCCGCGACCTGCGGGCGACGTTCCTGCCCACCCTGCCGTCGACGTACGGCGCGCTGGTCGACGTGCTGGCCCCGCGCCTGCTCAACCAGCCGCTCACCAGTGAGCAGCGCGCTCTCGTTCTCGGCTGGTGCGGCCGGTCGGCCGGCACCGCGGTGCGGGGAACGGACGACGTCCTCACCTGGCGGTTCCCGCTGCTGGTCTCGCTGCTGCTGTCCACCCCCTGCCACGAGATGCGGTGACCGTGTCTACTTCCCCTGCTCCTGCCCGCCCGGCCGGCCCGGTGACGACGGCCAGCGCGCGCTGCGGATGCCCGGACGGTGACGCGGCCAGCGGGCTCAGCCGCCGCTCGTTCCTGACAGCCCTGGGCGTCGGCGCCGGCGCGGTGGTTCTCGGCTCCGGCATGGAGGCGGTCTCCACCCAGTACGCGTGGGCCGCCGACCCGGCGTACTCCGGTGACGTGCTGGTGGTGCTGTCGCTGCGCGGCGGGTTCGACGGGCTGAGCGCGATCATTCCGCACGGTGATCCGGACTACTACCGGCTGCGCCCCAACATCGGGGTTCCGGCGGCCACGCTGCTCGCCAAGGACGCCATGTTCGGCCTGCACCCGGCGCTGCAGCCCCTGCTGCCCTGGTGGCAGAACGGCACCTTCGGCGCCGTGCACGCAGTGGGCCAGGCCAGCCCGACGCGATCACACTTCGCGGCGATGGAGGAGATGGAGCGGGCAGCGCCCGGCACCGGCCTGCGGACCGGCTGGCTGGACCGCGTCCTCGGCCTGCGCTCCGCCGGCACGCCCTTCCAGGCCGTGCAGGTCGGCTCGACGGGCGCGTCCCCCGCGTTCATCGGACCGTCAGCGGAGTTGGCGCTTCGCTCCGTCGACGGCTTCTCGCTGGCCAGCGTCAGCTCCGACACCGACCGGGCCCGCTGGAGCACCGCGCTGGCCGGCCTGCACGCCACCGCGGCGCCGGCACTGCGACAGCCGGCCCAGACCACGCTGCAGGCGCTGTCCACCACCGCACGCCTCGAGGCGGCGGGCTACACGCCGGCGGCCGGGGTGACCTACCCGGACACCCGCCTCGGCGACGCGCTGTCCGACCTGGCTCGCCTCATCAAGGCGGGGGTGGGCCTGCAGGCGGCGTGTGTGGACTACGGCGACTGGGACATGCACGCGGGCCTCGGCCGCTCCGACTCCGGCTGGATGCGCGACAAGCTCACCGAGCTGGCATCGGCCCTCGCCGCCTTCGCCACCGATCTGGGGCCGGCGTTCGACCGGCTGTGCCTGGTGACCATGTCGGAGTTCGGCCGGCGGGTCGCCGAGAACGGCTCCGGCGGCGTGGACCACGGCCATGGCAACGCGATGCTGCTCCTCGGCGGCGGCGTGGTCGGTGGCAAGGTGCACGGCCGCTGGCCCGGGCTGGACGCCGAGTCGCTCATCTCGGGCGATGTGTACGGGGCGACGGACTACCGGGACGTCCTTGCGGACATTCTCCGCACACG
>JALYNC010000008.1 GCA_030773415.1 Actinomycetota bacterium | reverse complement strand
AACAGCGAACACCGAGACGCCGGTCCGGCCGGTAGACAGCTCCACCCACCCGCCGCGTCAATCGCTCCGGACAGGAAGAGCGCCGGACCGGTGCCTGGTGCGTCCCGCATTCTCGCAAGGCCCGGGGGCAGCTCGACGGCGGTTACAACTCTTCCAGCTCCACGTTCCCCCGTGCCTCCTGCTCGAGCCCGACGGCCACCACCACCGCAAGCAGTGCCGCCAGCACGCCGACCACCACGAGGGCGGGGACCTCGATGACGGCCTCCAGCAGGGCGATGACGGCGGCCAGCCCGGCCCACCACCAGCCGCTGTGCGAACGGCGCGACATGCCGGCGTTCGTCAGCGCGATGGTCAGCAGATAGAGCGCCACGCCGCCGGAGACCAGCGCGCGAACGCCGGCGCTCGCCTCGTCGGTGCTCTCCAATACGCCGCCCTCAAGCCCGGTGCCGACCGCACCGAGGGCGAGACACAGCGGCAGCTGGCCGTACACGTACACGTCGTGGGCCAGCGTGGTCCCTGTCTCACCCGCCTCATTCAGCATCTGCTTGGCAGCCGCGCCCGCGAGGTCGAAGTAGCTCCACCACAGGGCGGCCAGCAGCAGGAAGCCGAGCAGGCCCGCGACGATCGCGCCCGACGCCCACTTCGCGTCGTGCACACCATGGGCCAGCGCGGCCACCGACTCGCCCAGCACCAGGATCACGAACAGCGAGAACCGCTCGGGCAGGTGCTCCAGATGCAGCGGCACCTGGATCCGCGCCGTGGTGACCAGCAGCGGGATCAGCGCGTCCACCACGATGCCGAGCGCCCACATGGCGTACCGGGCCGGTTCGGGAACCGCGAGCGACGCCGCCCAGAGCAGGGCACCGGCGCCCGTGCCCAGCAGGTACAGCCGGATGCCGTCCCGGGCCTCGGGGACGTGCCGGTACGCCCGGCCGTACTGCAGCAGCAGGACGACGCGCAGCGCCACGTAGCTCAGCACGAAGGCGGTGGCGTACTTCCCGGTCGCCTCGGCAGCGGACGCCGCCATCCCGATGACGGCGCACATGCCGGCCAGCTTGTTGATCCGGTAGATCACGTCGTCGTGGTCGAAGCGGTTCGCGTACAGCGTCGAGCTCATCCACGACCACCACACGACCGTGAACATCCCCGCGAACAGCGCGATGTCCGACACGCCGACGTCCTTGCGCAGGCTGTTCGCCAGCTCCGCGATCACCAGCACGAAGGCCAGGTCGAAGAACAGCTCGAGCCGGGACGCCGTCCGATCTTCGTCGGTGCGCAAGGCGGGCGGGCGCACCAGTCCCCGCCCCTTCAGGACCCGGCTGAACCGGGTCGGGGTCAGCGTTTTCACGCCGCCTTCCTGCCCGCCGGCACCGGGACCGACGCTCCTCAGCAGGGGTCTACAGGTGGCGGAGCACAAGAAGGGCGATGTCGTCCTCCGCGCCGTACTGGCCGCCGCACTCGCGCAGGACGTGGTCCGCCACGGCTTCAGGAGGCAGCTGGACGTCACTGAGACCCTGCCGGAGCCGCTCCAGGCCGTCCGTCACCGACTCGCCACGCCGCTCCACGAGCCCGTCGGAGTACAGCACCATCGTCGAGCCGGCGGGCAGCTGCACGGTGTGGTCTGCGTAGGTACCGGTCGCGACGCCGATGGGCGGCCCAGGCGTCAGGTCCAGGTACAGCGGTTGTCCCGTGACGGGGGCCACCAGCGGTGGGGGATGTCCGGCGGTGGCCGCGGTCAACATCCGCGTGGCCGGGTCGTAGGAGACGATCAGCAGCGTCGCCAGCTCGAGGTCCATCATCTGCTCGATGCCGCGGCTCAGCTGCCCGAGTACCTCGCCGGGCCCCAGGCCCTGCAGGGCCAGGGCGGCAACGAGGCCGTGCAGCTGACCGGCCCGGGCGGCCGAGGCGGTTCCGTGGCCCATGACGTCACCCAGGGCGCAGACCAGCCGACCGTCCACCGTGACGGTCTTGAAGAAGTCACCGCCGGCAAGGGCGTGCTCACTGGCCGGCAGATAGCGGGTGGCCACCTCGACGTCCGGCACCCTGGGCGCGGTGCGGGGCAGCAGCGCCCGCTGCAGGATGGTCGCCGCGCGGTGCTGACGCGCGAACGACAGCGCGTTCTCCAGGGCGACGGAGGCCCGGCCGGCGAGATCGAGCAGCAGCACCTCATCCAGTGGCGCGTCGTCGCTGCCGGACACGGTGAAGGCCCCGAGCAGACCGCTCGGCGCGTTCAGCGGAACGCTCAGCTGTGGCCCGGTGTTCAGCCGCCGCATCAGCGCCAACTGCTCGTCCCCGGCCGCCCGGGCGCGCAGCACCTCATCGGGGACGCGCACATGCCGGTCGGGCAGTCCGGTGCGAGCGGCGCGTCCCACCCGGGTGGATTCGGTGAACCGCAGCTCCAGCGCGTCGGTCAGTCCTCGCAGCTCCGCCTCGGCCGTCGCGTCGCGGTGCCGCACGGCCACGACGTGCAGCCGGTTCGGATCCTTGCCTGCGCTCCGGCCGAGCAGCTCGGCCACGGAATCGGTGACGGCAAGGACGAACGAGGCGGCGAGGTCGGGCACGATGAGATCGGCCAGAACGTCGACCACCTGCTCCGGCCGCAGGCTGCCCGCCAGCCGGGGACCGGCCTCGGCCAGCACCGCCAGCCGTTCGGTCACCACCTCCAGAGCCAGGCCCGCCCGCTTGCGATCGGTGACGTCGTGGAAGAACAGCGTCAGCCCGGCGGTGTCCGGCCACACCCGGACCTCGAAGTAGGCATCGAGCTCGCGGAAGTGCGCCTCGACCGTGTCCGCGTTCCCTGAGCTCATCGCCCGGCGGTAGACGTCTTCGATGATGGTGCCGGCCAGTTCGGGGAAGGCTTCCCAGAGGTCGCGCCCGACCAGTTCGTTCCGCGGCCGGCGGTAGACCGCCTCGGCGTTGGCGTTGACGTAAGCGATGGTCCAGTGCCGGTCCAGGCGCACCAGCGCCGCGGGCATCGTCTCCATCAGCCGGGTCAGTTCGTCGCGCAGGCTGCGTTCGGTGCTGACGTCGTAGGCCGCGCCCAGCACGTGCGACGGCTTGCCGCTCTCGTCAGGGACGACCCGCCCGCGGACGTGGATCCAGCGCACCTGGCCGTCCGGCAACAGGACCCGGTACTCCACCGTCAGGTCGCTGAGCGTCTCCCGGGCCTGGGCGAGCCGCTGGCGGGTGTGCTCGACGTCATCGGGGTGCACAACCGCCTCGAATGCGGCCAGCGTGCCATCGAAGGTTCCCGGCGCGAAACCGTGCAGGCTTTCCATGCGCTCGTCCCAGTCGATCTCGCCGGTGTCGCCGAGGTCGTAAACGAACGAACCCAGCCTGGCGGCGTTGGCGGCCAGGGCGGTGCGGAGCCGCGCTCGATCGGCGGCGGCGGCCGCCACCGACCGGGCCAGCTCGTCGGCCACCAGTTCGGCAAGGCCGGACAGCTGCCCCACCTGCTGGGGAGTCCATGCACGCGGCGCGGAGTCGTAGGCGCACAGCGAGCCGAGCACGTGGCCCTCTTCGTCGGTGAGCAGCACGCCTAGGTATGAGCCGACCGCGCCGGACCTGACCGGCGGTAGGTGGTTCACCCACGGGTGGCTGCGGGCGTCCGTCACGACCAGCGGCTGGCCCGAGGCCGCGGTCACCGTGCACAGGCTGTCCTGCAGCGGACCGTGCCGGCTGCCCGAGGTCAGCTCCAGCCCGTGCGCCGCGGCGACCACCTGCTCGTCCATGCCGACCAAGCTGACCTGCGCGTAGGGGACGCCCATCAGATCGGCGGAGAAGCGCACCAGGCGGTTCAGCCGATCGCTGACCGGCCAGACGTGCAGAACCTGCTGCACGGCGGCCAGGCGCTCCGCCGTTGCCAGGACGCCGAGGTCCGGGCGCGGCCCGACCACGACGTCGGCTGGGCCTTGATTCACCCGTGCACCGTACCCGCGCAGGTAGCCGGATGCTTCCGTGTGGTGCCGATTCCGCCGCCACCAGGAAATCGCCTCTCGACTGCCGGCCGAGCGGACGACGAAGCTTGTCTGCAGCGCTCCGAGGGCCGTGTCCAGCGACCCTGCTTTCCCCTCGCCGACGACGGGACCATGACCGTTCCCGACTTCGAGACGTAGCTGCACCCAGCGATCGGCCTGGGCCGCGGTGGGCGTGCCAGCAATCTTCGACAAGGGGCCGGTCGGTCACGGTTGCCGGCGGCGATTCACCCTTCCGGCGACCAAGCTCGCATAGGCTGACCGGGTGCAGCTGGAGACCTCGGTGACCCGGCGGGAGGGCGCGGTGGTGCTGGCCGTGTCGGGCGAGGTGGACCTGGCGACGGCCGAGCAGTTCCAGGAGGCGGTCCGCGCCAGTGGCGCCGGCGCAGAACGGCTCGTCGTCGACCTGCGGCAGCTTGGATTCCTCGACTCCAGCGGCGTTCGCGCCCTGCTGGTGGCGGCCCGGTACGTGGGTGTGAGCCGCGTGTCCGTGGTGTGTCCACCCGGCAACACCGGTGTCCGGCAGGTACTGGACGCCGTCCGGTTCGACGAGCTGGTACCGGTCCTCGACGACCTGCCGGCGGAGGTGACGGGCTGACGCCGGGCCTGCTGCCGACGCTGCGCGCCGCCACCGCGGCCACGCACGCCCGGGTGGAGGGATCGGTCGACCTCGGCCCGCTGACCACGGACCGGTCCGTCTACCGGGATTGGCTGACCCGCTGGTACGGAATCGTGGCGCCCGCCGTCGTGCTGGACGACTTCTCGTTCGCCGGCTGGTTGCCGCAGGCGGAGTTGCGACTGGCACGACTTTCCTCGGATCTGCGGCAGCTGGGTGCCGACCCGAACGCCATGCCCACCTGCCCCTACCTGCCGCCGGTTGAGAACCCGGCTGTGGCCGTCGGCTGCGCTTATGTCCTGGAAGGCGCGGCGCTGGGAGGCGGGATCGTGGCCGCCGCTATCAGCCGCGGAGCCGTCGGCCGGAACTGGCCGGTAGCCTTCGTCACCGGCGACGGAGACCGCCGGGGAGCCCGCTGGCGCGCGTTCCGTATCGCCGCGGAGCAGTGGGCCTGCGACACCGACCGGCCAGATCGGGCCGTGTCCGCCGCGGTGGAGACCTTCGCGGCGTGCGAGCGCTGGTTCACCCCTTACGGATCCGGTCAGCACGCCGGTGTCGAGCGCTCGGAGGCGCTGCATGACCTCGCCCGCTGAGCTGCAGCGGGCGCTCGCGCGCTGTGCCGACGAGCCGATCGCCGTTCCGGGTGCCATCCAGCCGCACGGAGCCTTGCTGGCCGTTCGGGTGGCCGACCTGGTGGTGCTGCAGGCCTCCGCGAATGTGACGTCCCTGCTCGGCCTGCGCGACCCGGTGGGCCGAACGCTGCCCGAGCTGGTGGAGCAGTTGTCGGCGGACGTCGTGGGCGGCGACCTGGCCGAGCTGAACCCCCTGGCCCTCGCCCTGCCGGCGGGCGCCTTCGACGCCGTGCTGCATCGCACCGGTGAGCTGCTGCTGGTGGAGTTGGAGCCGGCGGCGCGCGACGAGGCGCCGTGGTACCGGTCGGTGCCCAGTGCGCTCCAGCGCCTGCAGGACGCTGAGACGCTCGAGCGGTTCACCGAGGTGCTGGTCCGCGAGGTGGCCGCCGTCACCGGTTTCGACCGGGTGATGGTCTACCGCTTCGACCGCGACTGGAACGGCGAGGTGGTTGCCGAGCACGTGGGCAAGGAGCTCGATCCGTTCCTCGGTCTTCGCTTTCCGGCCAGTGACATTCCGGCCCAGGCCCGGGCGCTGTACACGCGCAACTGGCTACGCCTGATCCCGGACGCCCGCTACACGCCGGTGCCGGTGGGACCGCCGGGCCCCGAGCCGCTCGACCTGTCCGAGGCGGTGCTGCGCAGCGTCTCGCCGGTGCACCTGCAGTACCTGGCCAACATGGGCGTCGTCGCGTCCATGTCGGTGTCGCTCGTCGTCGAGGGAAAGCTGTGGGGGCTGATCGCCTGTCACTCCTACGCCGGCCCGCACTTCGCCTCCTACCGCGTCCGCGCCGCCGCTGAGTTTCTCGGCCGGACGGCGTCGGCCCTGCTCCCCACCAAGCTGCAGCGCGGCGAGTACGAGGCCAGCCTCGCCGCGGCAGGTGCCCTGAGCACGCTGACCAGCGGCCTGAGCCGACGGGACTCGTCGGTGCTGGACGCGCTGACCCGGGGCGAGCACACGGTGCTCGATCTGGTGCCGGCCGGCGGTGCGGCGGTTCAGCTCCGCGGCGAACTACGGCTGCTGGGCGACACCCCGAGCGCGGCGGACGTACGGCTGCTCGCTGACCGGCTCTGGCTGGAGGACGACGAGGACCGCGAGGTGGTGGTCACCGAGTCGATGGCCCGCCGTGACCCGCTCTGCGTTCCGCTGACGGGCACCGCGAGTGGCGTCCTTGCCGTACCGCTGGCGGCCGGCCCCGATGCCTGGGTGATGTGGCTGCGACCGGAGGTGCTGCAGGCGGTGACCTGGGGCGGGGATCCGCGCGCCGGCAAGGTGTCCCGCACCGACGACGACGGGCTGCAGCTGACACCACGCGCATCGTTCGCCGCCTGGACGGAGACGGTGCGCAACACCTCCACCGCCTGGTCGAACAGTGAGGTGCAGGCCGCCGCCCGCCTCGGTCGTGAGGTCACGAACGCCCTGCTCGCCCGCCGCCGCGACGACGACCGGCTGGCGCGGGTGCTGCAGCGCACGTTGCTGCTGGACGACCTGCCGGAGCTACCGGGCCTCGAGCTGTCCGCCCGCTACCTGCCCAGCCGCAGCGAGGTGGTGGGCGCCGACTGGTACGACCTGGTGCCGCTGCCCAGCGGGCGGGTCGTGGCGGTAATTGGTGACGTGGCCGGTCACGGCATGGAGTACGCCGCCGTCACAGCCGAGCTGAGGCACGCCCTGCGCGCCTACCTGCTGCGGGAGGTTGATGCGGCGACCGCGCTGCAGCGGCTCGCCACGATGGTCGAGTGGTCGCTGCCCAGTGCCCTGGCGACCGTCCTGGTGGTCGACGTCGACATCGCCGCCCGACGGGCCACCGTGCTCAGCGCCGGGCATCCACCGGTGCTGCGGGTCTCCGGCTCCGGTGCTTCGCTCGTCGACGTGCCGCACGGGACCGCCCTGGGCCTGCCCTCCCGCTTCCCCGCACCCACGGTGATCGATCTGGCGGACGACGTTCTCGTCCTCTACACCGACGGACTGGTGGAGCGCCGCCGGGAGGACCCGGAGATCGGCTATGCCCGGCTGCGCTCGGCAGCCGGCGGGAATGTGCCCGATCTCAGCACCCTCTGTGACCGGCTGCTGGACGGGACCGGCGCGCGTGCGGGCGATGACGACGTCACCATGCTGGCGCTGCGGCTGACGGGAGCTGGGTCCGTCCCCCTTACCGGGGCAGCAGCCCGCTGACCTCGCTGAGGTGGACGAAGGCGACAGTGAGAGCCACGTCGGATCGGCACAGCGGAGTGATTGCATCCGAGGTCGGCCCGAGCAGGCGTGCCACCCCCCGGCGCAGCGCGCGGTATCTGGTCAGGCGCCCCAGCGTTGAGCGCGGTGGCGGGCCCATACTGTCGCGCAACGTAAGCAGTCGCGGCTCCTGACCGGCGAGCAGCTCGTAAGCCGCTGCCCGCGGAAGTGACCGTAGCTGCCGTTCCTGCTCGAAAATTGCTGCCAGCGTGGGGTCGGGCGGCTCGACCTCACCGCCGCTCAGCGCCGCCCGCAGCAGACGGCGCACGCCGTCCGTCCGGTAGTTCAGCGGTCTGGACTCGGCCACCCGCAGGGCTTCGCGGAGCGCCTCGGCACTGCCCTGGGCAGCTCGCGCCACTTCCTGGACGTCCGCCGCGCCGAACTCAGACCGCCCGCCGGCCAGCGAGCCGGCGGCGTCCAGCGCCGCGTGGGTCTGCGGTTCCCGGATCCGGTGGATCGGCATGTCGCGGGACATCCTTTCGTCGGATCGCCTGGTCAGGCCCCAGCAGGGCCGGTAGTGGGACGCGCGGTGGCGCGCTGGTCAGGGTGCAGGGAGCACCACGATGCCGTCGTCGTCGCTGTGCAGTTCGGCGCCGGGGGCGAACCGCACACCGCCGAACTCGACGACGACGTCCCGCTCGCCGGCACCCGTCTTTGCGCTCTTGCGCGGGTTGCTGCCGAGCGCCTTCAGCCCGATGTCGAGGGTGCGCAGGACGTTGACGTCCCGGACGGCCCCATGGATGACCAGGCCCGCCCAGCCAGAGTCCACACCAATGCCGGCCATCAGGTCGCCGCACAGCGCGGTGTGCAGGGAGCCGTCTCCGTCGATGACGAGTACCTGGCCATCCCCTGGCTCGGCGAGCACCTCGCGGACCAGCAGGTTGTCCTGGAACACCCGCAGGGTCCGGACCCGGCCGGCGAACGCGGTCCGGCCACCGAACTGGCGGAACTGCACGTCGCAGGACTGCAGCCGCTCGCCGTACTCGTCGACCAGGTCGCAGGTGGACCGGGGTTCGATGCGGCCGGGCTCCCTGGGTGGGGCATCAGTCGGTAGGTGCTCAGTCGGTAGGTGCTCAGTCGGTAGGGGCCCGGCCGAGGGAACATCGGACGTCGTCACGCGCGCACCTTACGGAGCAGGGAGGCGGCCAGCGGCCACAGCACCAGAGCCACGGCGACAGCGTAGACGGCGAGCGCCAGCGGGCTGGCGTACAGGCCGGACAGCTCCCCGTCGCTGATCTGCAGCGCCCGGCGCAGCTGCAGCTCGGCGCGCGGCCCGAGGATCGCGCCGATGATCGCCGGCACCACCGGCAGCCCGTAGCGGCGCATCGTGAACCCGAGCACGCCCAGCACGATCAGGTCGACGACCGTGCCGTTGGCCGCGTATCCGCCCAGGCTCGCGAAGAACAGGATGCCGGCGTACAGGTAGGCCCGCGGAATCTGCAGCAATCGGGCCCACATCGGCGCCAGCGGCAGGTTCAGCGCCAGCAGCATGGTGTTGCCGATGAACAGGCTCGCGATGAGCGCCCACACAAGCTCAGGCTCATTGACGAACAGCAGCGGGCCGAGCTGAATGCCGTACTGCTGGAAGCCGGCGAGGATCACTGCGGCGACGGCGGCACCGGCAGGCCAGGGTCAGCAGCGGCACCATCGTGCCGGCGGCGGAGGCGTTGTTCGTCGCCTCCGGCCCGGCGACGCCCTCGATCGCCCGGAGCCGAACTCGCCGTTCCTGCTGAGCCGCTTCTCCATCACGTAGGACAGGAACGTGGGGAGCTCCGCACCTCCGGCCGGGATCGCGCCGAACGGAAAGCCGAGCGCCGTTCCGCGCAGCCAGGGTTTCCAGGACCGGCGCACGTCGTCCCGGCTGAGCCAGCCGGGTCCGACCGGAATGACCTGTGGCGCTCCGTGGCGCAGGTGAGCCGCCACCCACAGGGCCTCGCCGACGGCGAACAGCGCCACGGCGACCACGACCACATCGATGCCGTCGGCGAGCTGCGGCACGCCGAAGGTCAGCCGCTGCTGGCCACTGACCAGGTCGATGCCGACCAGCCCGATGGCCAGCCGGAGGGCCAGTGAGGCGAAGCCGCGCACCCGCGACGCCCGGAGGATGCTGGTTACCGTCACGAACGCCAGCACCATCAGGGCCAGGTAGTCCTCGGCGCCGATGCGTACCGCCACCTTGGCGATCTTCGGGGCGAGCAGCGCCAGCAGCAGCGTGCCGATCGTGCCGGCGATGAATGACCCGATCGCCGCGGTTACCTGCTGTTCGTGAACGTCCTCGGCGTGACGCTGCCCGCCGGGGTTCTCGAGGGGTTGCTGTAGTGGACGCGCTCTCGGCGCTCAGGGACGGGCGTGGGTGGGGCTGCGTCAGCGGCGTGGACGAGCTGATCATCGCGAGGGTGCTGCAGGGAGTCAAGGAAGGCGTGCTGGCGCTGGACGACGCCGGCCGCGTGACGCTGGTCAATGACGAGGCCCCGGCGCTGCTGGGCCTGCCGGCCGACGCCGAGGGACCGGACCGAGCTGGTGGCGCTGCAGTCCGAGCTCGACAGCACCCGCGGCGCCACGAACACCCTGCGCGCCCAGGCCCACGAGTTCGACAACCGGCTGCATGTCTCGGCGGCCTGATCGAGCTGGCCGACCACGACGAGGCGGCCCGGTACGTGCGCAGCATCCGCCAGGGACGCCAGATGGTGGACAGCACGGTCACCGGCCTGATCGGGGATCCGGCCGTCGCCGCGCTGCTGCTCGCCAGGTTGTCGGTGGCCGCTGAGCGACGGGTGTCACTCCGGCTTCCGGAGGTCAGCCGGCTGCAGCCGGTGGACGACCGGCTGACCAGCGACCTGGTGACCGTGGTGGGCAACCTGGTCGACAACGCGCTGGACGCGGTGGCCGGCAGCCCGCTGGCGGAGGTGACCGTCGCCGTGGTGCAGGAACCGGGCTGCGTGACCGTCACCGTGCACGACAGCGGCCCCGGGTTCCGGACGAGCTGCGCGACTCGGTCTTCCAGGAGGGCTTCAGCACCAAGGGCGGGCAGCGCCTGCGCGGCTACGGCCTGGGCCTGAGCCGGATGGCCTGCACGCGCCGGGGCGGCGCGGTGACCGCGGAGAACGCGGCCGGGTCCCGCTTCGTCGCCACGTTGCCGTACGCGGCGGTGCCGGCCCAGGCCTCCCCGCCGGACTCCGCTGAGCCGGGGGTGGAGCGGCGGTGCCGCCGGAGGCCGCATCATGACAGCGGATCCGATCCGCGTCCTGGTCGTCGACGACGACTTCATGGTGGCGAAGCTGCACAGTGCCTGGGTGTCGCGCACCGAGGGCTTCACCGTCGTCGGGGTGGCCCACACCGCCGAGCAGGCAACGGCGGCGGTGGCCGAGCTACGGCCGGATCTGCTGCTGCTGGACGTGTACCTGCCGGACCGCAGCGGCATCGAGCTGCTCCGGGAGTTGCGGGCTCAGGCGGCCGAGCTGGATGTCCTGGTGGTAACGGCGGCTCGCGAGGTGGCGACCCTGCAGCAGGCGCTGCGCGGCGGGTGGTCGACTACATCGTCAAGCCGTCCGAGTACGCGCTGCTGCACGAGCGACTGCAGCAGTACGCGGCCCGGCATGCGGCCCCGCCTGCTGCGATCACCCGGCAGACCGACGTGGACTCCGTGCGGGGTGCTGCCCCGGCCCTTGCGTCGCCCACCGCTGCCCGCAAGGGGGGACGAGCGAGACAGAAGAACTGGTGGCGGGCAGTCTGCGTGGCTGCGGGGGTGACATGTCGGCCGCCGAGTGCGCGGCGGTCACCGGACTGTCCAGGGTGAGCGCCCGCCGATACCTGGAGCACCTGGCCGCCACCGGCCGGGCCGGGGTGAGCCTGCGCTACGGGACGGCGGGGCGTCCCGAACGGCGGTATCGCTGGACCGCTGGCTGATCAAAGGTGGCCTGGCGACGGCACGTGTCCCGAGGCCGGTTAGCGGGGGCAACGTTCGGCACAGCGGACT
>JALYNC010000007.1 GCA_030773415.1 Actinomycetota bacterium | reverse complement strand
CTGCTGGCCCGGCCGCCGGGCGGGGCGGCGCTGTGGTCGCGGACGAACTACCGTCGCCGGACCATCTCGCTGCTGGGGGGTCCGGCCGTGTCCGCCGGCTGCGCCGTCGGCGTCCTGGCCGCCCGCGCTCCGACCGCCGGCCTGATAGTGGTCACGGGTTGCGGCACCGCCGGGCTCCTCGACGACCTGCGCGGCAACGCCGACGCGCGGGGGCTGCGGGGGCACCTCGGCGCGCTGAGACGCGGCCGGATCACCACCGGCGCCGCGAAGATCGCCATTGTGGGTCTCACCGGGGTGGCAGCCGCCGCGGTGGCCGCCCGGCGCCGAGCAGCGGCGGCTCCGGCACGACCACTGACCGATTTGATGATCGACACAGCCTTGGTGGCCGGCTGCGCCAACCTGATCAACCTGCTGGATCTGCGCCCGGGCCGGGCCGCCAAGGCCGCGGTGCTGGCCGCCGTGCCGCTGCTGGTCACCGGCGGTGCGCCTGCGGCGGCCGCAGCGGCGGGAGCGTCCTGCGCGCTGCTGCCGGCCGATCTGCGCGAGGAAGTGATGATCGGTGACTGCGGAGCCAACGTCCTGGGCGGACTGCTCGGCCTGGCCGTCGTGCGCGGTTTTCGGCGCCCGGCCCGCGCCGTCGTGTTGGTCGCCGTGACGGCGCTGACACTGGCGAGTGAGCGGATCAGCTTCAGCGCCGTCATCGAGCAGGTGCCGGCGCTGCGCCGCATCGACCAGCTCGGCCGGCTGCCGGCGGAATGACGGCCTCCGGCGAACCCGCCGACCGGGGCAGCTGGCGCGGGGACCTGGCGCGGGCGGCGCTGGGGATAGCGGCGGTCACCGCCCTCGCACGGCTGCTCGGTTTCGGCCGGCTGGTGGTCTTCGGCCAGAGCGTCGGCACCGAGACGTGCCTGGCGTCGGTCTACTACACCGCGAACACCCTGCCGAACCTGGTCTTCGAGGTGGTGGCCGGCGGCGCCCTGGCCAGCATGGTGGTGCCACTGCTTGCCGGTTCCGTCGCGTCGGGCGACACCGAGCGCGCCTCGCGGACGGCGTCCGGCCTGCTCACCTGGACGCTGCTGCTGCTCGTTCCGGTGTCGATCCTCGCCGCCGTGCTGGCGGGGCCGGCCATGCGGCTGCTCACCGGCGATCTGCCGGGCTGTGATGCCGCCGACTCGGTGGCGCTGGGGGCGCGCATGCTGGTGGTCTTCGCCCCGCAGATCGCGCTGTACGGGGTAGCGGTCGTCCTCACCGGCATGCTGCAGGCGCACCGCAGGTTTCTGGGCCCCGCGCTGGCGCCGCTGCTGTCGAGCCTGGTGGTGATGGCCGCCTACCTGGCGTACGGCGCCCAGGCCGGGTCGGCGCCCGAGGACCTGTCGGCGGTGCCCCGCGCCTCCGAGCTCACCCTGTCGGTCGGCACGACGCTCGGTGTGGTGGCGCTGTCGATGAGCCTGCTGATCCCGTTGCGGCGCACCGGGCTACGGCTGCGGCCGACGCTGCACTTCCCGGACGATCAGGCTGTGCGGGCCCGACGTCTGGCGCTGGCCGGGATGGCGGCCCTGGTGGCCCAGCAGGCGTCACTCGCCATCGTGTTGTGGCTGGCGAACACCCATGGCGGTCCGGGTGGGGTGTACTTCTACACCGTTGCCTGGACGCTGTTCCTGGTGCCGTGGTCCGTGCTCGCCGTTCCGGTGGCGACCAGCGCCTTTCCGGCGCTGTCGGCGAGCTGGGAGAGCGGCTCGCGGGAGCGGTACGCCGAGCTGTCGGCGTCGGCGACGCGAGCCGTGCTGCTGATCGCCGCCGGTGCGGCGGCGTCGCTGATCGCGGCGAGCGTGCCGGCCGCTCGCATGCTTCTGGTCGGCACCAAGGGCAACCCTGATCCTCTCGAGCTGGCCCGGGCCATCGTGACGTTCGCGCCCGGGCTGATCGGCTACGCGCTCGTCGCTCATCTCGGCCGGGCCCTGTACGCCGCCGGCGCCGGGCGGGCGGCGGCGGGCGCTACGGTTGCCGGCTGGCTCGCCGTCATCGCCGCCGACCTGGTGCTCGTGCCAGCCGCAACCGAGGGATGGGAGGTGGCGGCACTGGGCGCCGGGAACACGATCGGCATGACGCTGGCCGGCATGCTGCTGCTGCTGGCCAGCGGACGGCTGACCGCCGGTGCGGCACTGACGCGGGTGCCACGGACGGCGGCGACAGCGCTCAACGCCGGTACGGCCGTCGCTGCGGCCGGCTGGTTGGCGTCCCGTCCGCTGTCATCAGCGGGTCCGATCGGCAGCGCGCTCGCCACCGCCGGGATCGGCGCGGCGGCGCTGCTGGCCTTCGCCGCCCTGGCGTCGTTGACCGCGCGATCGGAACTGCGGGCCGCCCTGCGCCGGGGGAGTGCGCATGCCTGAGCTTTCGACGCCCGGGCCGCCGGGCCCGGCGGAAGCGACCGGACGGCGGATTGCGCTGGTGCTGGGCAGCAGTACCGGCGGGGTGGGCCAGCACGTGCGCTCGGTGGCGGCCGGGCTGGTCGAGACGGGCGCCCGGGTCGCGGTCGCCGGATCGGCCGCCACGCAGGAGCGGTTCGACTTCGCCGCCACGGGCGCGGCCTTCGTTCCGGTCGAGATCTCCACCCGGCCCCGGCCCGGAGACGCCGCTGTCATCCGGGTGCTGCGTTCCCGGCTGCGGGAGGCGGATCTCGTGCACGCGCACGGGCTGCGCGCCGGCGCTCTGGCCGGGCTGGCCTGCCCGCGGCACATCCCGCTGGTGGTTACCTGGCACAACCTGGTGACAGAGCGCGGCCCGGCGGCGGTCATGGTCTGGGCGCTGGAGAGCTTCGTGGCCCGCCGCGCCACGGTGTCGGTGGTGGCCTCCGACGACCTCGCGCCCCGCGTTCGCTCGCGGGGCGCGCGGAACGTCCGCCTCGGGGAGGTGGCGGCGCCGGAGCGTGCCGTCAACCGGCCGGTGGGGGAGGTACGCGCGGAGCTCGGGGCCGGGCAGCGGCCGCTGGTGGTCACTGTCGCCCGGCTGCACCCGCAGAAGGGCCTCGACGTGTTGATCGAGGCAGCCGTCGCTGTCGCCTACCACCGGCCGGCGGGCAGCTCGCCGGACGCCCAGGACGGCCCGCCGCTGTTCGTCGTCGCCGGGGACGGGCCATTGCGCGACTCGCTGCAGCGCCGGATCGACGACACGGCAGCGCCGGTCGTGCTGCTCGGCCACCGCGACGACGTGCCGGACCTGCTGGCGGCGGCAGATCTGGTCGTTGTGTCCAGCGTCTGGGAGGCGAGATCGCTCGCCGCGCAGGAGGCGCTGCGGGCAGGGCGGCCACTGGTCGCTACCGACGTGGGCGGCATTCCGGACCTGGTCGGCGACGGCGCACTGCTGGTCCCGCCGGGGGATCCCGGCCGGATGGCCGCGACGGTGCTGCGGCTGCTCGCCGATCCGGCGGCGGCGGGGGAGTTGTCCCGACGGGGGAGCGCCCGCGCCGCGAGCTGGCCGGATGAGGCCGACACCGTCTCCTGGCTGAGGGGCCTGTACGACGAGTTGTGTGCCACCCGGTGAGAACAACGAAGCCGCGTCCACCCGCACGTCAGGGCCCACCCGCACGTCAGGGCCCACCCGCACTGCAGGGCCCAGCCGCACTGCAGGGGCCGTCCGCACCGGGGCTGGCACGGGGCCTCCGGGTGGCACGCGCCCTCCGGGTGACGCTGGCACCCCGGCCGGCGCGGGCGTTTCGGCTCGCCTTCCCGACCGGCGGGCTGCGCCGCAGCGCAGGGCTGATGGCGGTCTTCGTGCTGCTCCCCGCGCTGCTGGCCGCTGCGGGAATCCGGACGGCAGCCGCCGCGTCCGGGGAAGCTCCCGCGGACCGGCCGGGCAGCGTCGTGGTGGTGGGCATCCCGGGACTGCGCTGGGACGACGTCAGCGAGACCGGCACGCCGACGATCTGGGATCTGCTGCCGCGGTCCAGTGCCGGGTCGCTGTCGATTCGGGCGGGCCGGACGCTCAGCTGCCCCGGGGAGGGATGGCTCACCGTGGGGGCTGGCAACCGCGCCCGCGGCGAACCGCACAGCAGCGCAGCCTGCCCGCCGCATCCGGTCGCGGAGATCCGGCCGCTGAGCCCCGCGCCGTCCAGCTCCGCGCCTGGAACTCCCGACGGAAGTCCCGCGCCGGCGAGCCGCGGCGCGCCGCGACCACCGGCACCGGCAACGGTTCCTGCCTTTCCGGGCATCGTCGCGGACAACGCGTCGCTCGACTTCGGTGCCGAGCCTGGGGCACTGGGTGAGCGCCTGCGGGCCGAGGGGACCTGCGCCGCTGCGGCCGGTCCCGGCGCCGCGCTGGCCGCGGCCGACCGCCGGGGACGGGTGGCGGTCTACACCTCTGGACCGGCTACTTCCGAGCTACTGCGCCGGTGCCCGGTGACGATCGTGGAGATCGACCCGCTGGTCGCCGAGGGTGAGTCCTCGGCCGTCACCAAGGTGCAGTTCCGCGCCGACGACCCGATCCGCGCCCGAGCGGTGACCAGGGCGGACGCCCAGCTGGCATCCGTCGTGCGGATCCTGCCGCCGGACGCCGTGCTGCTGGTGGTGGGCGTGTCGGAGACGGGGCTGCCCGCCAGCCCGCGGCTGCACGTCGCTCTCGCGACAGGCGGCCCGTACGGCCAGGGCTGGCTGACCGCCCCGTCCACCCGCCGGGCACCGTTCGTGCAGCTCATCGACGTGGCACCCACCGCCCTGCGGCTGCTCGGCCTGGAGCCGACCCCCGCCATGGTCGGACAGCTGTGGGGCACGGCGCCGGGACGTCCGGCGTCCGCCTCGGCTGCTGTCGCCGAACTGGTCGACGCCGACCGGGCGGCCTATGAGCAGCGCCGGCTGACGCAGTGGTTCTTCGGCCTGCTGGTGCTCGTCCAGGGTGCCCTGTACCTGCTCGCGGCCGTGGCGCTGCGTCGCCTGGGCCACCGAGGCGACCGGTTGCGGGTGCTGGACTGGACCGCCGGGACCGCACTCGCGGCGGCCGCCGCGATCGTCTCGACCTACCTGGCGAACCTGGTGCCCTGGTGGCGGGCCGAGCATCCGCTGCTGGCGCTGATCGGGGCGGTCGCGGTGGCGGACGCGGTGATCCTCGCCATCGCCCTCGGTGGCCCGTGGCGGCGGCATCTGCTGGGTCCGGCGGGAGCCGTGGCCGGGGCGACCGCGGCCGTGATGGCGCTGGACCTGCTGACCGGCGCCCGGCTGCAGCTGTCCAGCATGGCCGGTTACTCGCCACTGGTCGCCGGCCGCTTCGCGGGAATCGGCAATGTCGCGTACGGCGTGTTCGCGGCCGCCGCGCTGCTGTTCACCGCGGCCGTCGCCGCCGGCCGCAGTCGGCGCACCCAGCTCGCCCTGGTGGCAGCGGTCGGCACGGCCACGGTCGTGCTCGACGGCAGCCCCCAGTGGGGAAGCGACTTCGGCGGCGTGCTGGCGTCCGTTCCGGCGTTCGTGGTGCTGGGTCTGCTGCTCACCGGTCGTCGCCTGTCGTGGAAGATGCTGCTGGGCGCCGCGCTCGTCGGGTTGCTGGTGGTCTCCACCTTCGCGCTGCTCGACTACGCCCGGCCGCCCACCGAGCGCACCCACCTCGGGCGTTTCGTTGGTCAGCTGCTGGACGGCACGGCCGGCACGGTCGTGCAGCGCAAGGCCAAGGCGAACCTCAGCTTGCTGACCCACAGCCCCCTGACCCTGCTGGTGCCGCTGTTTGTGGCCTTCCTGACGGGCGTCCTGCTGAAGCCGTGGGGTGGGCTGCGACTGGCGTTCGAGCAGCAGCCCGCCCTGCGCGCCGGCCTGATCGCCACGCTGTGCATGGGAGTCGTCGGGTTCGCGGTGAACGACTCCGGTGTGGCGGTACCCGCGCTGGCGATGACGGTGGCGGTGCCCCTGGCCATCGCGGTGTCCGTGACGGCCGTCCGCCGGCGACAGGCCGACGACGACGGCGAGCCGACGATGGCGGGCCCGGCGAAGGCGTCCGGCTGTTAGGCTGAACTCCCGTGGAAAGCCGGTGGTGACACCGGTGCAGGGCCGGCTCAGCCGGTACCCGGTAGGCCGTCCGGCCGTCCGCAGCGATTCCGCCCACGGGAGTGCCGCTTGCCTTCGCCGCAGCCGACTCGGCACGTGTTCGTCACCGGAGGCGTGGCCTCCAGCCTGGGCAAGGGGCTCACCGCCTCCAGTCTGGGTCGCCTGCTCAAGGCGCGTGGCCTGCGCGTCACGATGCAGAAGCTCGACCCGTACCTCAACGTCGATCCCGGAACGATGAATCCGTTCCAGCACGGCGAGGTGTTCGTTACCGACGACGGCGCCGAAACCGACCTGGACGTCGGCCACTACGAGCGCTTCCTCGACACCGAGCTGCACGGGTCGGCCAACGTGACCACCGGACAGGTGTACGCGTCGGTGATCGCCAAGGAGCGGCGCGGCGAGTATCTCGGCGACACGGTCCAGGTGATTCCGCACATCACCAACGAGATCAAGTCCCGCGTCCGTCAGCTGGCCGGACCGGACAGCGAAGCCGACGTCGTCATCACCGAGGTGGGCGGCACCGTCGGTGACATCGAGTCGCTGCCGTTCCTGGAGGCGATCCGCCAGATCCGCCACGACGTCGGGCGGGAGAACTGCTTCTTCCTGCACGTATCGCTGATTCCGTACATCGGGCCGTCCGGCGAGCTGAAGACGAAGCCGACCCAGCACTCGGTCGCTGCGCTGCGCTCGATCGGTATCCAGCCGGACGCCATCGTCTGCCGCTCCGACCGGCCGATCTCCGCCGGCCTGAAGCGCAAGATCAGCCTGATGTGTGACGTCGACGAGGAGGCGGTGGTGTCGGCGTGCGACGCCCCGTCGATCTACGACATCCCCAAGGTGCTGCACTCCGAGGGGCTGGACGCCTACGTGGTGCGCCGGCTCGCGCTGCCGTTCCGGGACGTCGACTGGACCGACTGGGACGAGCTGCTGCGCCGGGTGCACCGTCCGGCGAAGGCCGTCACGGTGGCGATGGTCGGCAAGTACGTCGACCTGCCTGACGCCTACCTGTCGGTCACCGAGGCGCTGCGCGCCGGCGGGTTCGCCAACGACACCCGCATCGACATCCGCTGGGTGGTCAGCGACTCCTGTGAGACGCCCGAGGGCGCGGCGCGTCAACTGGACGGGGTCAACGGGATCCTCATTCCGGGCGGCTTCGGCGTGCGGGGAATCGAGGGGAAGCTGGGCGCGATCCGCCACGGGCGGGAGCAGCAGATCCCCGTGCTCGGCCTGTGCCTCGGCTTGCAGTGCATGGTCATCGAGGCGGCGCGGTCGCTGGCCGGTCTGGCCGAGGCCAACTCCCTGGAGTTCGACGAGGCGACCCCGCATCCGGTGGTGGCCACGATGGCCGATCAGCGTGACGTCGTCGCCGGGCAGCGGGACATGGGTGGCACGATGCGGCTGGGGTTGTGGACCACGAAGCTGGCCGCCGGATCGGTGGCGGCCGAGGCGTACGGCGAGCCGTACGTCGACGAACGGCACCGGCACCGGTACGAAGTGAACAACGCCTACCGGCGCGCCCTGGTGGAGGCCGGCCTGGTCTTCTCCGGCACCTCGCCGGACGGCCGGCTCGTGGAGATCGTCGAGCTTCCCCGGGCCAAGCACCCCTTCTTCGTCGGTACGCAGGCGCATCCGGAGTTCCGCTCCCGGCCCACCCGCCCGCACCCGCTGTTCAGCGCGTTCGTGCGGGCGGCGGTCAACCGGGCCGAGGGCCGGGGCGGCGTGCTGGCCAACGGCGGCCTGGTCGCGGCCGCCGCGGCGGCACCGGCGGTTCCGGTCCCGGCGGAGGCACGCCGATGAGCGAGGTCGACGCCTCGGCCGTGCGGGACGAGCGGGCTGAACTCGAGGTGCTGGGCACCCAGGAGCAGTACTCGGGCTTCGTCATCACCGTGACCACCGACCAGGTGCGATTTCCGGACGGATCCGAAGCGGCACGCGACGTGGTGGTGCACCCGGGAGCCGTGGGAGTGCTCGCGCTCGACGACGACGACCGGGTGCTGCTGGTCCAGCAGTACCGCCACCCGGTGCGGCGGCTGCTGTGGGAGCCGCCCGCCGGTCTGCTGGACGTGCCGGGCGAGCCCGCGCTGCTCGCCGCCCAGCGGGAGCTGCACGAGGAAGCCCACCAGATGGCCCGCGACTGGTGGGTGCTCACCGACACGTTCACCACCCCGGGCATGTGCGACGAGGCGCTGCGCATTTATCTGGCGCGCGGGCTGACGCAGGTCGAGGTGCAGGACCGCTACGTCGGCGAGCACGAGGAAGCCGACATGCCCGTCGCCTGGGTGCCGCTGGACGACGCGGTGCGGCTGGTGCTCACCGGGCAGCTGCACAACCCGACCGCGGTTGTCGGCATCCTCGCCGCGGCGGAGGCGCGCCGGATCGGCTACGACAATCTGCGGCCGGCGGACTCGCCGTGGCCGGAGCGTCCGAACGGCGCGGGATCACGGGGCTGACCGTCGTCTCCGCCGGCTTCGTCGGTTCCAACGCTCGCGGCCGGCTGAGGTGGCCTGCCCGCCGGCAGGGCGAGTCCGAGCTCGTCGAGCTCCAGCGCGGCCAGGGCGTCCCGCGCGCCGGGCTCCCGCCGCAGGTAAGCGCCGGCGGGGTCCGGACCGAGCCGAGCGAGGCGCCACAGCGGCTGGTGCGTCAGCGCCCGGAGGGCGAACAGGTCGAGGTCGTCCCCGGAGACGGTGAGCCGACGGGCGGCGCTGGCGCTGCGGATCCACGCCAGCCGGTAGGGCAGCCATCGGCTCAGCACGATCAGGATCGGGATCAGGGCCACCACGAGCGCCAGAATCAGCGCGAGACGGCTGACCGCCGCCTGCCCGGCGAGTCCGGCGTCCTGCAGCCGCTGCCCGGCGCCGCCCGCGGCCTCGAGCGGATCGCGGAGACGGTCGCCGATCAGCGGCACGTCACCGGCCCGGTCGGCGGCATCCTGCAGGGAACGCTCCAGCGACCGGCCAGCGCTGGCCACCGCCTCACCCGGCCGGCCGAGCTGGCTGACCAGCTCGTGCACCACCGAGCCCAGCTTGATCCACCCGGCGATCCAGGCCAGCACCAGGGCGTCGGTCAGCAGTTGGCGGCCGCGGCGGCCGGGGGAGTCGGCGTACAGCTTCATGGCAGCGGGGTGCCCGCTCGCGGCTGCAATTGCACCCCTGCGGCGGTCGGCGCTGGAACCGGGCGGCGGACCCTTGCGGCGCTGACCCTCGCGGTGTCCGGCCTGCTGGCCACGGCCTGTACGGCAGACCCGGGGGCGGACCGCATGCCGGGGCAGCCGCAGTCGGTGCCCGGCGGTGCGCAGCCGGCCGTGGTGGACCGGGTGGTGGACGGCGACACGATCCGGCTGCATGCCGCCGCGGACGGCGACGTACTGCCGGACGGCGAGGAGGTGGCCGTCCGGCTGCTGGAGGTGGACACCCCCGAGACGGTTCGGCCGAACTCCCCGGTGGAGTGCTACGGGCCGCAGGCGTCGGCCTTCCTCACCCGGCTCACCCCCATCGGGGCCCGGGTCTGGGTGCTGGACGACGTTGAGCCGGAGGACCAGTACGGCCGGTCGCTGCTGTACGTCTGGACCTCGGACGGCCGGTTTGTGAACCGGGAGATCGTCAGCAGCGGTCACGGGCGGGCCGTGCTGTTCGAGCCGAACGACGCCTACATCGACGAGCTGCGCGACGCCGAGGATGATGCTCGCGCGGATCGGCGCGGCCTATGGGGTGCGTGCCGCAGTCGGTGACGTGCTTTCCGGGCGGTACGGTGCCTGTGTGAGTGGGGGGCACGAGCGACCGTCGTGGGCGTTCTCCGGGGAGATCGACGACAAGGGCCAGACCGTTTTTCGGGATGACGCGGGTGAGCGGCTGTTCGCCATTGCCTTCACCCAGGCGGAGTTGTCGCCGCTCAGGTACGCCTTGGAGCAGCAACCGCAGTCGTCGCCGGTTCGCGAGCTGCTGAGCCGGCTTGACGGTCCGCTGCACGACGCCTGAGCGCGCTGTCGAAGCCGCGGTCGACGGCGGCGAGCCTTCCGGCTCACCCGTCCAGTGAGCGTCGATTCACCTCCCGGGCCCAGCGATCAGAAGAAGTCGGCGATCGTCGGACGCGGTCCGGAGAACGCCGACTGCAACAGCTGATCGCCCGTGGTGCTGCCGCCGCTGAGGAACCCAGCGCGGCGCAGGACCGCCGGACCCGCGGCCGAGGCGAACAGCAGGCTCAGGCCGCCGATCGTGAGCGACGTGCCGCCGTCCCCGCCAGGCACGAGCCGACCTTGGCCGCTGTCAAGCGACAGCCGGAACCGCCCGGCGTTGTGCGGCAACAGCTCGTCGGCCACGTGCAGATCGATGGAGCCGGTGCAGTGCGGCGGGAAGCCGCGGGTCCGGATCGCGGCCGAGGCGTCCAGCAGCCGGATCATGAACGGCCTTGTCGAGCTGATCTGGGCCCCGGGCGCCGGCATCAGCAGCAGGGCAGGGTCGTCCTGGGGGAGCTGCACCGAGATCTCGGCGGTCACGCTGCTCCAGCTGCCGAGGAATGCGAGCAGGGCCGTGGTGGCGTCGCCCGTCACGGCGTGGAGTTCAGGCACGGTCAGCCGGGTGCCGGTCTCCCAGCCCAGACCGCGCTGCCAGCAGACGTACCCGTCAACCTCACCACCACGGCCGGTGGCGAGGGTCACACCGTCGAAGTTCTCGGGCCACGTGGGCGCCGTCATGTCGTACAGCGGCGGCCGCCGGTCGATCATGCCGTTGCCCTCTTGGGCGATTCGCCGATACAGCGCGGCGATGGCCGGCAGGTCGGCCGGCGTCGCGGGCTGCACGGTCATCCCTGCCGGTACGCGCAGGCGGGTCAGCGCGCCCGTGGGAAAAGTGATCCACGTCAGCGAGCCAGCCTGCTCGAAGCCCAGCCGGCGGTACAGCGCCGGAGCGGTGCGGAACAGTGCTGCCACGAGCGCCCCGCGGTCCCGCGCCCGGCGCAGGGCCTCGCCGACGATCAGCTGGGCCAGCCCTTGTCCGCGGAACTCCGGCACCACCACGACGCCGGCCACGCCGGTGCCCGGAATGACCGACCCGCCGTACCAGTAGTCCTGGTGACGGTCGCCGACCTTGGCGAGCAGGGTGCCGTCATCGAGGACGCCGTAGCGGTCGACCCCGGCTGCAGACGCAGGTGCACGTTGCCCAGAGGCTGAGGTCCGGGGCCCGGTCCCGAAGGCGATCCGGCTCATCTCCGTGACGGCCGGGACATCGTCCTCCGACAGGGGACGGACCGAGAGTGCCATGAGGCTCATGCTGCCGGACGTCTCCGGCCTTCCCAACGCCTTTACCGGCGCTGGGCGTACCTCGTCAGCCGGCGAGTGCCCGGGCCGGACGCAGCGGTTAGCTGTAGGCGAGGGCGGCCATCCCGCCGTCGGCCCGCTCGCTGGCCCGCGCCGCCAGTCCGGCGAGCAGAGCTGTCAGCGAGCTGGGGGTGAAGGGCTTCTCCGCGTACGCCACGGCTCCCGCGGCGGTGGCGACCTCGGCGTGCCCCTCTTCGGTCCAGGCCGAGGTGAGCACGACCGGGCATCCCAGCCCCTCGACGGAGCGGACCTCGCGCAGGGCGGAGCGCACTCCGGAGAGCCCGGGCAGGGTCTGATCGAGGACTATCAGCGACGGTCGCAGCGGCACCGCCTGAGCAAGCTGGGTGACCGTGGGGACCAGCAACGGCACGTAGCCGCAGCGTGAGACCGCGACGGCGACGAGCTCAGCGATGTCCCGGTCGGGCTCGACGACGATGGCCACTCCACCCGCTCGAAGCAGGGGGGCGCATCCCACGGTCGTCATGGCTATGAGATCGGTAGCGACCCGGAAAAGCTGAGAAGAAGTTGCTGCGAGAACGAAAATTGCGTCCGAACGGGTGAAGCGACTGGCCCGTCAGCTCAGGCGCAGTACGGCAGTGCCGGTGGCCCCCATCGACCCGGCGGCCGGCGCGACGACTCTCGCGCCATTGGCGCCCGCCAGTGCCCGCAGGCGCAAGCCGATGCCGGCCAGCTCGTGCGCGCTGGACAGCGCCGGCGCCACCAGTGAGCGCTGTGCGGACGTCAACTCGCCGCGTTCGCCCATGGAGAGCAGCTCGAGGCAGCCGGTGATGACCGTGAGCCGGTTACGGACGTCATGTGCCAGTTGTGCCAGCGCATCCGCGCTGCCAGCGTCAGCGCTTGTCGGGACAGGACGACAGGTCGAATTGACCTCGCCGTCCTGTCCCGACATCGCAACTCCCGCATCCGTGCTGATCGTCCGTCCGGCGTCCATGCCGGGCACCTGACGTACGTCGGCTAGCCCGTCGGAACTACTGAAGCCCCGGCGGGACCTTCACCCGTACGGCGCACGGCGCGGCAGCTGCGTCGGGCGCATCGCGCTTCCTACGATCAGGCGTCCCGTCGGTGTCCCGCACTGGCCAGGCGACGTTCGGGGAGGGCCCGGCATGACGCAGACATCTCCGGCGTGCGCGGACGGCCGCTCCGTCAGCGACCAGGGCGACGGACGGCTGCACCTGGTCGTTCGGTCCTACCTGGATCACCTCGCCGTCGAGCGGGGCCTGGCCGCGAACACCCTGACCGCCTACCACCGGGATCTCGCCCGGTACGTCCAGTGGATGAGCGCACGCGGCCGCAGCTCGCCCGAGGACGTCGGCGAGCACGACGTGACCGACTTCCTCGCCTCCCTGCGCGAGGGCGATGACGATCATCCGCCGTTGTCGGCCGCGTCGGCCGCGCGCACGGTCATCGCCGTCCGGGGGCTGCATCGCTTCGCCGTCCGGGAGGGCGACGCCCGGGTTGACGTGGCCGCGTCGGTGCGTCCACCGGCACCGCCGCGCAGGCTGCCCAAGGCCATCGCCGTCGAGCAGGTCGCCGCGCTGCTGGAGGCGGCCGGCGCAGCGCAGACGGCGACGGCCCTGCGCGACCGGGCGCTGCTGGAGCTGCTGTACGGCTGCGGCGCCCGGATCTCCGAGGCCGTCGGCCTGGACGTGGACGACCTGGACCTCGCGGGCGCGGCGGTCCGGCTGTCCGGAAAAGGCGGCAAGGACCGGGTGGTGCCGCTCGGCGGGTACGCCATCCGGTCGCTGGACGCCTACCTCGTCCGGGGACGGGCAACGCTGGCCTCCCGCGGCCGCGGCGGTTCCCCGGCCGTGTTCCTCAACAGCCGGGGCGGCCGGCTCTCCCGCCAGTCCGCGTGGGCCGTGTTGCAGGCGGCCGCCCAGCGGGCGGGCCTGACCGGCATCTCGCCGCACACGCTGCGCCACTCGTTCGCCACCCACCTGCTCGACGGCGGAGCCGATGTCCGGGTGGTTCAGGAGCTGCTCGGGCACGCGTCCGTGACCACGACCCAGATCTACACGCTGGTCACCGTCGAGCGCCTGCGCGAGGTCTACGCGATGAGCCACCCGCGGGCACTGGCCTGACCCCGCCTCCAGCGAGATTTCGCGCCGCACGTCTGCGGAACAGTGGAGTCCGGACGGGTACGGTGGCAGGCATGTCTTCGCCCGGCCTGGATCCCGCGGCCGACCCAGTCGAGAGCGTGGCGGCGACGTCCGCACCGCCGGAGCCCGTCCTGCCGCAGCAGCAGCTGCCGCTGGCCGCGGCGCCCGCCCTGGGCGGCACCGGTCGGCCGCTGCCACACTTTCCCGTACCGCCACCCCTGCACGAGCACGGCCCCGCGCAGGTGATCGCGCTGTGCAACCAGAAGGGCGGTGTCGGAAAGACCACCACCACGATCAATCTGGGGGCGGCGCTCGCCGAGTACGGCCGGCGCGTGCTGCTGGTCGACTTCGACCCGCAGGGTGCCCTGTCCGTCGGCCTGGGGTTCCACCCGCAACAGCTGGACCGGACCGTCTACGACGCCCTGATCGACCGCAACGTGGCTGCCCGCGACGTCATCCTGGAGACCAGAGTTCCGGGGGTCGACCTGCTGCCGAGCAACATCGACCTGTCGGCGGCCGAGGTGCAGCTGGTCAGCGAGGTCGGCCGCGAGCACGCGCTGAGCCGGGCCCTGCGTCCGGTACTGAACGACTACGACGTCATCCTCGTCGACTGCCAGCCGTCCCTGGGCCTGCTTACGGTCAACGTGCTGGCGGCGTCCCACGGCGTCATCGTGCCGCTGGAATGCGAGTACTTCGCCCTGCGGGGATTCGCGTTGCTGATGGACACGATCACCAAGGTGCAGGAGCGGATCAATCCGGACCTGCAGCTGTCCGGGGTGCTCGCCACCATGTTCGACGGCCGCACGCTGCACGGCCGTGAGGTGCTGGGCAGCGTCCTGGAGGGCCCGCTCGGCAGCCGGCTGTTCCACACCGTGATCGCGCGCACCATCCGTTTTCCGGAGACGACGGTCGTCGGCGAGCCGATCACCACGTACGCGCCCAGTTCGCCCGGCGCGGAGGCGTATCGCCAGCTGGCGCGCGAAGTGGTTGCCGCCGGCATCGCTCACTAGACGCGCTCGTGCTGTACGCACTGCCTCAGCCGCTGCTCCTGCTGGGACTGCTGATCGGATTCGTGGTCGGCGGGGTCGCGCACGCCCTGGCCCAGGTCGCCGCGGCGGGACGCCGGGACCGTCTCGCCACCGGCGGACGGCGCACCGCCGACCCCCGGCGCCAGCTCGACGTGTTCGGCGCCATCGCCGCCGCGATCGCCGGCGTCGGCTGGCCGCGGCCGCTGGAGACCGATCAGCACCGGCTGGGTTCCCGAGGCCGCTTGACGCTCGTCCTGCTCGCCGGGCCGGCTGCCAATCTGGTGTTGGCCGTCGCCGGTTACGCGGCCCTGCTCGCGACGGGAGCTCCGGCCGGACTGCCGGTCGCCGGGGTCTCGGACGTGCTGCTCGGTCGGCTGGCCACCCCGGCCGCCGCCGCCGTGCCGCTGGGCTTCGCAACCGTCAACCTGGCGATGGCGGTGTTGTCGGTGGTGCCGTTGCCGCCGCTGGTGGGCGGCCGGCTGCTGTTTGCCTACGCACCGCGGACGTCGGGGTGGCGCAACGCGGAGTACCGCCTGGTGGATCAGAACTGGGGCGTGGGGATCGTCCTGGTGCTGCTGTTGCTGCCGCTGGCCGGCGGCGTCCCGCTCCTGCTGTTCCTGGTGGACACCGTCTGCGCGCCGCTGCTCGGGCTCGTCGCCTCGCTGGTGTCCGGCGCGTCGTGACAGGGACAGGTGCCGCCGCCGCGGCGGGGCCGGATGCCGGTCCCGACGTCGCCTCGGAGCTCGCCGGTCCTTCCAGCGCTGGCGGCCCTTCCAGCGCCGTCGGCCAGCGCGGCGGTTCGCGCGCCACCGGCGACGAGTTCCAGGTGCACCTGGACAACTTCAGCGGTCCATTCGACCTGCTGCTCGATCTGATCGCTCGGCATCGGCTGGACGTCACCGAGGTCGCCCTGTCGGTGGTCACCGACGACTTCCTGAGCCACATCCGGGCGCGCCAGGGCGCCTGGAGCTTGGACACCGCGAGCAGTTTCCTCGTGGTGGCAGCAACTCTGCTGGACCTCAAGGCGGCTCGCCTGCTGCCGTCGGCGGACGTCGAGGACGAGGAGGACCTGGCCCTGCTGGAGGCGCGGGACCTGCTGTTCGCCCGGCTGCTGCAGTACCGCGCCTACAAATCCGCGGCGGCCTGGCTCAGCGGGCGGTTCGCGACTGAGGGTCGGCGCTATCCGCGCCACGTCTCGCTGGAGCGGCGGTTCGCCTCGCTGCTGCCCGAGGTGCTGATCGCGCTGGGGCCGGCCGAGTTCGCGGGCCTGGCGGAGCGGGCGATGCGGCCCCGGGACGAGCCGACGGTCGTCGTGGATCACCTGCACGCCCCGCGGGTCAGCGTGCCGGAACAGGCGGCGCTGCTGGCCGGCCGGTTGCAGCGTGCCGGCGTTGCGACGTTCCGCGAGCTGTCCGTCGATGCGGCCGCGACCCTCGAGGTGGTGGGCCGGTTCCTGGCCCTGCTCGAGCTGTACCGCGACGGCGTGGTGGCCTTCACCCAGGAGGCACCGCTGGCCGAGCTCACTGTCCGCTGGGTAGGTGGCTCGGAGGCGTGGCAGGGCCGGTCCGGGACCGCGCAGGACTGGAACGACCCGGCCGCCGGCGGGGCCGACGGTGCCACGGTGGACGACGAGAAGCAGGGGCAGTCGTGACGCAGGACGAGCAATACGGGGGAGCCGCGCTCGGCGCCGCCGACGATGCCATGTCGGCGGTGCCGGCCCACGACGTGCCACCGCGATCCGACGAACCGCGATCTCACGAACCGCGGTCGGACGGGGAGCCCCGCGACGAACCGCCGGTAGCGCTGGCAGCCGCACTGGAGGCGGTGCTGCTGGTGGTCGACAACCCGGTTCCGGAGGTGACGCTGGCGCAGGTGGTGGAGCGCCCCACCGAGGAGGTGGTGCGGACGCTGCAGGACCTGGCGGACGGCTACACCCGCCAGGGACGCGGGTTCGAGCTGCGCCGGCTCGCCGACGGCTGGCGCTTCTACACCCGCCCGGAGTGCGCCCCGTACGTCGAACGCTTCGTCCGCGACGGTCAGCAGGCGCGGCTGACCCAGGCCGCGCTGGAGACGCTGGCGGTCGTCGCCTACCGCCAGCCGGTGACCCGCGGCCGGGTCGCGGCCGTGCGCGGGGTGAACGTCGACGGGGTGATGCGGACGCTCACCGCGCGGGGGCTGGTGGAGGAGGCGGGCAGTGAGGACGGTGGTGCGATGCTCTACCGCACCACCACGTACTTCCTGGAACGGCTCGGCCTGAGCTCGCTCGATGAGCTGCCGCCGATCGCGCCGCTGCTGCCGGACGTGGCCGACACCGTGGAGGAGAGCCTTGACGTCTGACGGGCCCAGTGAGGAGCAGAACGAGCGGGAAGGTGTCCGCCTGCAAAAGGTCCTCGCCGCCGCCGGCTTCGGCAGTCGCCGCGCCTGCGAGCAGCTCATCGACGACGGCCGGGTGTCGGTGAACGGCCAGCCGGTGCTGCAGCAGGGCGTGCGCGTGCGTCCGGAGCAGGATGTGCTGCACGTCGACGGGATGCGGGTGCCCACCGCTGCCGCGATGGCCTACCTGATGCTGAACAAGCCGCGCGGCATGGTGAGCGCGATGACCGACCCGGAGGGACGGCCGAACATCGGCGACGTCGTCCGCGGCCGGTCCGACCGGCTGTTCCACGTCGGCCGCCTCGACGCCGATACCGAAGGCCTGATCCTGCTCACCAACGACGGCGAGCTCGGCAACCGGTTGACGCACCCGAGCTACGGCGTGCAGAAGACGTATCTGGCCGACATCGCCGCCCCGGTTCCGCGTGATCTGGGCAAGCGGCTGCGGGCCGGCATCGAGCTCGAGGACGGGTTGGCACGGGCGGACAGTTTCAAGGTGGTCGGCAGCGCCGCCGGCCGGGCGCTGGTCGAGGTGGTGCTGCACGAGGGCCGCAAGCACGTGGTCCGCCGCATGCTCGCCGAGGCCGGGCATCCGGTCAGTCGCCTGGTGCGCACCCAGTTCGGCCCCATTCCGCTGGGCGAGCTACGGCCGGGCAAGACGCGCCGGCTGACGCGCGACGAAGTCGGACGCCTCTACGCCGCCGTCGGCATGTGAGCCGCCGGTCGGTACCCTCGCTGCCGTGGCAGTGCGAGCGGTACGCGGAGCTATCCAGATTGACGCCGACGAGCGGGAGCTCGTCCTCGAGGGCGCGACCGAGCTGATTCGTGAGGTGCTGGACCGGAACGCGATCACGGCCGATCAGCTGATCAGCGTGGTCTTCACCGCGACCCCCGACGTCCGTTCGGAGTTTCCGGCGTACGCCGTGCGCGCGCTCGGCATCGCCGATGTGCCGCTGCTGTGCGCCACCGAGATCGACGTCCCAGGCGCCATGCCCCGGGTGCTGCGGCTGCTCGCGCACATCGACACCGAGCGGAGCCGCACCGAGATCCGGCACGTCTACCTGCGGGGCGCCGCGAAACTGCGGACCGACCTGCCGCAATGACGGCTACCAGCACATGACTGGCGCAACCGGGTGACGGCGGCACCAGGTGGCGGCTGGAGCTCAACGGCTGGAACCGCATGACGGGGGCAAGCACCGGCGCGCCCCGTCCGGAGGCGCCCGCGCTGCATGCCCCGCGTCGGGTGGCCGTGCTCGGGTCGGGGCTGCTGGGAACCTCCATCGGGTTGGCGCTGCGGGCGCGCGGCGTCGAGGTGCTGCTCGACGACCTGGACGGCGGCGCGGTCTCGCTGGCGGTGGACCTGGGTGCGGGCCGTGCGCTGTCCGCGGACGACACCGCCGATCACGCCGTGCTCTGCGTGCCCCCCGGGGCCGTCTCGGACGTGCTGCGCGGGGCCCAGCAGCGGGCCCTTGCCGACAGCTACAGCGACGTGGCGAGCGTCAAGGTGGTGCCGCTGGCGGCCGCGGAGCGGGCCGGCTGCGACATGACCAGCTACGTCGGAGGTCATCCCATGGCCGGCCGGGAGCGTGCCGGCGCGGTAGCGGCGCGCGCTGACCTGTTCCGGGGGCGGCCCTGGGTGCTCACCTCCGACGAGCGGACCAGCGCGGGGGCCGTGGCGGCGGCCGAGGCGGTAGCCCTGCTCTGCGGGGCCGTGCCGGTGCGCATGTCGGCAGCGGACCACGACGCCGCGGTCGCCGCGGTGTCCCACGCGCCGCAGGTGCTCGCCAGCACACTGGCCGCCACGTTGACCGCACTGCCGGCCGAAGCCCGCGCCCTGGCGGGCCAGGGGCTACGGGACACCGTCCGGCTCGCCGGTTCGGATCCGGGTCTGTGGGCGGACATCGCCGCCTGTAACGCGGGCCCGCTGGCGGCCGTGCTGGAGCGGCTGTCCGCGGATCTGGCCGCGACGGCGCGGGCATTGCGCGGCGGCCCCGACCGGGCCGCC
>JALYNC010000006.1 GCA_030773415.1 Actinomycetota bacterium | reverse complement strand
GAGCTGCTGATGATGATGGCGGCGCTGCTCGTCCTGTCGATCGTGATCGCCGTTCTCGCATCGTGAACACGCTGGCGCTGTCAGTCATCGACCGCACCCGCGAGATCGGGCTGCTGCGGGCCGTGGGCATGGGCCGGCGGCAGCTGCGCCGGATGATCCGGCTGGAGTCGGTGATGATCTCGGTCTACGGGGCCGTGCTGGGGGTCGCGCTCGGCGCGGTGTTCGGACTGGCGCTCACCCACTCCCTGCGGACGCAGGGGATCGAGGAGACCGCCGTGCCGGCAGGCCGGATCGCGGTGTTCCTGCTGCTCGCCGGCGTCGTCGGCGTTCTCGCCGCCCTGTGGCCCGCCCGCCGGGCGGCGCGGCTCGACGTCCTGCGGGCGGTGACGACGGAGTAACAGCGGGCCTTCCGAACATTCGCCGAGGGGCAGAACCGACCCTCAATGTGGTCGACCCGTGCCCGTCGCCGCCAGCTACTCGTCCGGTGGCGGCTGGGGGGGCGGCGGGACCCGGCACACCCGCTCCAGGCGCAGCGCCGCCCCGACGAGAGCTACGGAGGCCCCCAGCCCCAGAGCGGCCGTGATCGTGTCCACGGACGCCGCACGTTGGGCCAGGTGCTGGGTGGTGTAGCCGAGCAGTCCGGCCCAGGCGCCGGCCATGAGCGCGCCGGCCAGCGAGGACGCCTTGGCCAGCGCGGCATACCGGGCGACGGTGATCGGCAGGATCGGCTTGGTGCGGGGCCGTCCCAGCAGCCGGGCGCGCGTGGAGTAGGCAGTGTATCCAACGACGACGGCCAAGATGCCGACGGTGGCCGCCGTGCTGCGCGGCAGCACCGGAAAGTGTTGGTAGGCGACACGGGCCAGCAACCAGGTGGCTAGCGCTGTCAGGCAGGCGGCGGCGAACAGCGTGCGCAGCCGGGTGGGGGTCACGGCGGCGTCCGCAGCACCAGATCTGCCCGGTGGCGCACACCGCCGCCGTCCAGCCCCGCCAAAAGCTCGCGGACGGTCGCGCCTGCCGACCCATCCCGGCGGGGCACCGTCGCGTCCGGCGCCACGTCGGCCCACGGAACGAGGACGAAGGCCCGTTCCGCCGCATGTGGATGCGGCACCGTCAGACCGGGCCGCTCGATCGTCCGGCCGGCGATGTCCAGCACGTCCACGTCCAACGTCCGCGGACCCCAGCGCACATCGCGGACGCGTCCCCGCTCCGCCTCGGCCCGCAGCGCCAGCTCCAGCGGGTCGACGTCCGGCGGCAGGGCGGCCACCACCACGGCGTTCAGGTAGTCCGGCTGCGCGGGCCCGACCGGCGCCGTCTCGTACACCGCACTGATCCGCAGCGCCGGGGCGCCGTCCCGCACGGCACAGGAGGCAATCACGTCCACCGCCGCCTGCAGGTGCGCCAGGCGGTCCCCGAGATTGGAGCCCAGGCCGAACGTCGTCTCGATGGCCTCAGTCCCGCTGGCCTCAGTCCCGCTGGCCTCAGTCCCGCTGGCCAAAGTCCCGCTGGCCAAAGTCCCGCTGGCCCCAACCCAGTCAGGCCCAGCGCTGGCGGCGGCCGTCATGCCGGACGGTCCCGCTCCCGGCGGACCGTCACCGACACGTCGACGAAGGGCAGCGGAATGGGCGCCGACGGCTTGTGCACGGTGACCTCGGCGCTGAGCACGTGTGGGTCGCGCAGGCAGGCCCCGGCGAGCCGGTAGGCCAGCGTCTCGATCAGCTGCACCGAGTCACTCGCCACGTCCGCCGACAACTGCTCGGCCAGCACGCCGTAATCGACCGTTCCAGCCAGGTCGTCGCCGGTCACCGCGGCAGTCACATCGACGGTCAGCACGGCGTCGATGAGGAATGGCTGACCGACGCGACGCTCCTCGAGAAGCACGCCGTGCCGGCCGTGCGTCCATAGTCCGCGCAACGCGACGGTGCCAAGCACCGGTACGGCTGGGCTCGGCGACCCGGGCGCAAGCGGCTCGGAGGTCACGGCAGCTCCTCCGGCGCCTCGGACGGCGGCGCCAACACCGGTGAGCCGTGATGCAGCCAGAGGCGCCACTGCCCGTCGCGGCGCCGGAAGACGTTCGTGGCGGCGATGCGGACGTTTCCGGCGACGTCCTCCAGCTCGGTGAGGATGTTCTCCTCACACGTCACCACGGCCACCTCCCCGGCGAACGCCACCACCACGTCGGTGAGGAAGAACTGGATGTAGTCGGTGTTCGCCATGATCATGGCCCAGGAGCGCAGCACTCGTTCCCGGCCGTGCAGCATCGGCCAGCCCGGGTGCACGCAGACGACATCGCCCTCGTCCCACACCGATTCCATCCGGTCCAGGTCGCCGACCTCGAACGCTTCGTAGAGTTCGGCGTTCGCCGCCTCGACGAGCACGGCGTCGTCAGCCACGCTCACGGCGCAATGCCCGCGTTCGCAATCAGATCAGCTCGTTCCACCCGGGCGGCTGCTCCGATCGCAGCCGCGGCGCGCACGGCGTCCGCGTTCGCCGCGACGGAGTGCACGCGCACCCCCCATGCCCCGTGCAGAGCTGCGTAGGTGGTCACCGCCACCGTCGCCGCCTCCCGCCCCTGCGACGGGCGGGGACCGTGGGGACCGGCAAGCAGTTCGCCGAGGAACGCCTTGCGCGAGGCGCCGACCAACAGCGGACGGCCAAGCGCGTGCAACCGCTCGAGGCCGGCGAGCAAGCACCAGTTGTGTGCAGCAGTCTTCGCGAAGCCAATGCCTGGGTCGACGATGATCTGCTCCGACTGCACGCCGGCCGAGGTAAGCGCGTCGAGCCGGGCCGAGAGCTCGGCGACGACGTCACTGACCACGTCGCCGTACACCGCCCGCCGCTGCATGTCCTTGCTGTGCCCCCGCCAATGCATGACGACGTACGGGACGCCAAGGGCTGCCACCACCCGCGCCATCTCGGGATCCGCGAGGCCGCCGCTGACGTCGTTGACAAGGGAAGCACCCGCCTCCAGCGCAGACTCCGCGACGGCGGCGCGCATCGTGTCAACCGAGACTGTGACGCCGGCGCCGGCGAGTTCGCGGACAACCGGGACGACGCGGGACAGCTCCTCCTCGACGGTCACCCGCGCGGCACCGGGCCTGGTCGACTCCCCGCCGACATCGACCAGGTCCGCCCCTTCGTCGCGGAGCCGCAGACCATGCGCCACGGCCTTGTCGACGGTTGCGAAGCGGCCGCCGTCAGAGAAGGAGTCCGGCGTGACGTTCACGACACCGATCACGCGGCACTTGCCGCGCTCCCCCTGCGCGGCCCCTGCGGACAGGGAGGACACGGTCGGCCTCACGGCAGCTTCTGGGCGAACACGGTCATTGAGCAAGTATCAGGCCGACCGGACCGCCCGCAGCGACCCAGGGTGTACGCGGTCATGACGTTTGGGGCGTGCTGGCCTTCGTGGTCGCGCGCGCTAAGGCGGCTTCAGTCGTGCAGCGCTGACTGCCAGAGGGCGGGGATGCCCGAGATCGAGCAGGTGCCGGGCAGTGCAGACGGCCCAACGCTGCGGGGTGGCGCCTACGTGTCGCTTGCGAGCGGCACTTGCCCCCCGCGAGCGAAAGAGTCAGACACGTAGCGCAGGACCTGCCCCCGCAGCGTGCGCAGTCCGCGGTCACCGGCAGGGTCAAGCCCTTCGGCCCTGAACACGGCGTCTGTGAAAGCGTCCGCGTCCAGCTCCGCATGCAGCAGCGACTCCGTGTCCTCGTTCCCCAGGCAGAAACCGAACTTCACGCACAGATCCTCGAGCAATCATTCGCGCTGCGACTTTCGGACCACCGACGGACCGTAACACCGCTGGCCTCCAGCATCCGGTGGCGGTGAGGAGCCCACGACCGAATCGGTCCACGACCGAGTCACGGCCCGGTGACGGTCACCGACCGAGTATCAGGCTCATCGCCTCGGCACGGGTGGACGCCGAGTCGCGAAACGCGCCGCGCACGGCGCTGGTCACTGTGCTCGAGCCGGGCTTGCGGACGCCGCGCATGGTCATGCACATGTGCACCGCCGAGATCACCACGATCACGCCGCGCGGCTTGAGCCCCTCGACGAGGGCGTCCGCGATCTGGCTGGTGAGCCGCTCCTGAACCTGCGGACGGCGGGCGTAGAGGTCGACCAGCCGGGCCAGCTTGGACAGCCCGGTGATCTCCCCAGAGGCGTTGGGGATGTACCCCACGTGCGCCACGCCGGTGAACGGCGCCAAATGGTGCTCGCAGGTGCTGGAGACCTCGATGTCCTTGACCAGCACCATCTCGTCGTGGCCGGCGTCGAAGACCGTGGTGAGCACCTCGGACGGGTCGGCGCCCAGGCCGGCGAAGCTCTCCGCGTACGAGCGGGCGACCCGCGCCGGGGTGTCCCGCAGGCCGTCCCGGTCGGGGTCCTCACCGACCGCGAGCAGGATCTCCCGGACGGCCGCCTCGATGCGGGGCGCGTCGAACGGTGGGCGCGACACCGCCAGACCCGGCCTAGGCCGGGTCTGCCGGGGGTGCTGCCGGCGACGACGGGGCGATCGCGGAGCTGCCGCTACCGGAGCCCGCGCCCGCGCCGCTGGAGCCGTTCGTGCCCGAGCCGTTCGTGCCCGAGCCGTTGGTGCCGTTGGTACCGATCAGCCCCTTGACGTCATCCGGGCCGAGCAGGGCCAGCTCACGCGGGGTCAGCACCGGGGGGCGGTCGGACGGCAGGCGCTTGCCCGCTCCGGTGTACGAGCCGCGGCCCGGCCGCTTCTGCACCGGGGCGAAGATCTCCAGCACCTCTTCCTTGGTGACCGTCTCGCGGTCCATCAACCTCAGGACCAGGTTGTCCAGCACGTCCCGGTATTCGACCAGGATCTCCCACGCCTCGTCGTGCGCGGCCTCGATCAGCCGGCGGATCTCTGTATCGATCTTGGACGCAATCTCCTCGGAGTAGTCGCGCTGGTGACCCATGTCGCGGCCGAGGAAGACCTCGCTGTTATTCGTGCCGAACTTGAGGGCGCCGAGGGCGTCACTCATGCCGTACTCGGTGACCATCGAGCGGCAGATCGCGGTCGCCTTCTCGATGTCGTTCGAGGCGCCCGTGGTCGGCTCGTGGAACACGATCTCCTCGGCGGTGCGCCCACCGAGCAGCATCGCCAGCTGGTCGATCATCTCCGCGCGGGTGACCAGGAACTTGTCCTCGATCGGCAGCGTCATCGTGTAACCGAGCGCCCGGCCGCGGGGCAGGATCGTCACCTTGTGCACCGGGTCGCTGTTGGGCAGCGCGTGCGCGACGAGAGCGTGGCCACCCTCGTGGTAGGCGATGATCTTCTTTTCCTTCTCGCTCATCAGCCGGCTCTTGCGCTCCGGCCCGGCCATCACGCGGTCGATGGACTCCTCGAGCGTGACGTTGGTGATCAGCTTCTCGTCGTTGCGGGCGGTGAGCAGCGCCGCCTCGTTGACCACATTGGCGAGGTCGGCACCGGTGAAGCCCGGGGTGCGCCGCGCGATCACCGTCAGATCGACGTCGGGAGCCATCGGCTTGCCCTTGGAGTGCACCGCCAGGATGCCCTTGCGGCCCTCGAGGTCCGGCCGGTCGACGACGATCTGCCGGTCGAAGCGACCCGGACGCAGCAGCGCGGGGTCGAGGATGTCCGGGCGGTTCGTCGCGGCGATCAGGATCACGCCGCCCTTGACGTCGAAGCCGTCCATCTCGACCAGCAGCTGGTTGAGGGTCTGCTCCCGCTCGTCGTGCCCGCCGCCGAGACCGGCGCCGCGGTGGCGTCCGACCGCGTCGATCTCGTCTACGAAGATGATCGCCGGGGCGTTGGACTTCGCCTGTTCGAACAGGTCGCGGACGCGGGACGCACCGACACCGACGAACATCTCGACGAAGTCCGAACCGGAGATCGAGTAGAACGGCACGCCGGCCTCACCGGCGACGGCGCGGGCAAGCAGCGTCTTACCGGTACCGGGCGGCCCGTACAGCAGGACGCCCTTGGGGATCTTAGCGCCGATGGCCTGGAACTTGGCCGGGTTCTCCAGGAACTCTTTGATCTCGTGGAGCTCCTGGATCGCCTCGTCCGCTCCGGCGACGTCGGCGAACGTGGTCTTCGGGGTGTCCTTGCTGACGAGCTTGGCCTTGCTCTTGCCGAACTGCATGACGCGGCCGCCGCCGCCCTGCATCTGGTTCATGAAGAACAGCAGCAGCGCCACGATGATGATGATCGGTAGCAGGCTGAACAGGATGCTGAGCAGCAGGTTCTCGGACGGCGCGTCGACCTCGTAGTCGATGTCCTGCGCTTCGAGGGCGGTGGTGAGGCGGTCACCCTGCTCCAGCAGGAAGAACGCCTGCTGCTTCTCGCCGCCCTCGCGGGTCACCTCGATCCGCTGTTCCTTCACCGAGAGCCTGGCAGCGGTGACGTCGTCGTTCTCGATCGCATTGACGATGGTGGAGGTGTTGACCTCCTTGTAGTCGCCGTTGCCACTGCCGAAGGTGCTCGCGGCGAGCAGAAGCAGGACCGCAAGTGAGATCCACAGCATCGGCCCGCGAAAGTAGCGCTTCACGTTCATCTAGTCGGCAACGCCGATGCCGGCGCCCCGTCCCTCCTGCCACTTGGTTTCCGTCAGCCGCCCCGACCGCCGGCTTCGATGCCGCGTTCGGTCCCGTCGCGCTGCCCCACGCTGAGCCACTGCCCTGTGAACAGTACGACCGGCTCAGCGGTGCAGCCAGCCAGACGTACGAACGCTGCCGAAGTTAGACGAACGGGCACAACCCGGCGTTCCCACGGTACACCGGCCACCGATGGCACGCAGGCCGCTGTGAGATCTCGAACGGGGGATGTAACGGCAGGCCGCTCGGGAGCAGCCGGGCGCTGACCGCGCGCTGACCGGGCGCCGCGCCCCGGCGGCCCCCCGCTCAGCCCCGCTCAGTCCTCGTACGCCTCGGGCGGCAGCGTGGCGATGTAGGGCAGGTCCCGGTAGTACTCGTCGTAGTCCAGGCCGTAGCCGACGACGAACACGTTCGGAATGTCGAAGCCCATGTACTTGACGTCCACCTTGGCGCGCATGGCCTCGGGCTTGCGCAGCAGCGCACAGACCTCCAGGGAGGCGGGGCCGCGGGAGGCCAGGTTGCGCAGCAGCCACGACAGGGTGAGCCCGGAGTCGATGATGTCCTCGACGACCAGCACGTGGCTGCCGGCGAGCTCGCGGTCGAGGTCCTTGACGATGCGCACCACGCCCGAGGACGACGTCGACGATCCGTATGACGACACCGCCATGAAGTCCATGACCAGCGGCGTGTCCAGGGCGCGCGCGAGGTCGGCCATCACCATGACGCCGCCCTTGAGCACCCCGACCAGCACGAGTTCCTTGCCCGCGTAGTCCCGGTCGATCTGGACGGCCAGCGTCCGGATCTTGCCGGCGATCTCCTCCTCGGAGATCAGGAGGGTGGCCTCCTCGACGCCTGACGGTCGTGGCACTGGGGTTCACTGCTCCTGTGGCGGGGGGCCGCCGGCGTCCGGCGCGACGAGGTGGAGCCAACCACACCGGCGGATCGCCCCGTACGCCCCGGGCAGACTGACCGGTCCCTGCCCGTGCCAGGCGGTGATCAGCTCGTCGACCGCCTGGAGATGCCCGGCGCTCAGCGCACCGGGCGGCACGCCGACCTCGACGGCGGCTGTCCGCAGCACCCGGCGTCGGACGGCGGCCGGCAGGTCGGCGAGCACCGACACGCGCAGCGCCCCACCCCCGGCGGGTTCGGAACCGCCACTGCCGCCCCGAGCGGCTTCCCGGGCCGCCTGCTGCGCCCAGCGGTCAAGCGCGTCGGCGTCGTCCCGCAGCAGCCGTGCGGTGCGCGCGAGGGCAGCGGCGACCCCGGGGCCAGCGGATGCCTCCAGGGCCGGCAGCGCCTCGCGCCGAATCCGCACCCGCGTGTAGCTGGGGTCGGCGTTGTGCGGGTCGTCCCAGGGCTGCAGACCGAGCGCCGTGCACGCGGCGGACGTAACGGCGCGCGGCAAATGCAGGAACGGGCGGCGGTAGCGACCCGCGACCGGCGCCATGCCGGCCAGCGACCGGGCGCCCGATCCGCGGGCGAGCCCCAGCAGCACCGTCTCGGCCTGGTCGTCGAGCGTGTGCCCCAGGAAGACGGCGCTCAGCTCCAGCCGCTCGGCCGCCGCGTCCAGCACGGCGTACCTGGCCTGCCGGGCGGCCGCCTCCGGACCGCCCGCCGAGCCGACGCGCACGCGCAGCACCTCCGCCCGCTGCGCACCCGCTGCCTGCGCCCAGGTCACGACACCGTCGGCCCGTTCGTCAGAGCCCGGTTGCAGGCCATGGTCCACGGTCAGCACCACCGGCCGGAGCCCGGCGCGGGGAGCCTCGCGGAGCAGCGCGGACGCCAGTGCCAGGGAGTCGGCGCCGCCGCTGCACGCCGCCGCCACCGCCGCGCCGAACGGCAGGTCTGCCAGCGCCGATCGCAGCGCGCCGCGGCAGGCGGCGACGGCGGGATCCATCCTCACCGGAGGACGTCGCAGGAGCTCGGCCGCCGCGTGCGTGCCGTCAGGCGGGCAGGGCCCGCCGGTGGTTCAGCACCCGGGCCAGCCAGGCGTCGGGGTCGCGCAGTTCGGTGAGGGTGGGCAGCGTGGCGGGCGAGTGCCACACGGTGTTGAAGCCGGCCACTCCCACCTCGCCGACGACCGCCCGCACGAACCGCGCGCCCTCGGCGTACTGCTGCATCTTCAGGTCGATGCCGAGCAGGCGGCGGATGGCGCGGTCAACCGGGCCGCTGCCCTGGCGCCGCCGGTTGAACTTGCGGCGGATCTCGGCGACCGAGGGGATGACACCCGGGCCCACCTCGTCCATCACCACGTCGGCGTGACCCTCGAGCAGGCTCATCAGCGCCGTCACCCGGTCGAGCACCGCCCGCTGCTCCGGCGACTGGACGGCCTCGAGCAGGCTGAGCCCGGACTCCCGGCCGAGCACGGCGTCCGCGACGGCACCGGTCGTGGCGCGCAGCCGCTTCCAGACGACGGCGGGGTCGACGTCGGTGACGTGCAGGTACGCCTCGATCTCGGACTGCACGTGCGCCCGCAGCCAGGGCACCGCGGTGAACTGGGTGCGGTGGGTCTCCTCGTGCAGGCAGACCCAGAGCCGGAAGTCGTGCGGGTCCACCTCCAGCATCCGTTCGGTGGCCACGATGTTGGGGGCCACCAGCGTCAGGCGCCCGTTGCCCGCGCCGGGGGGCAGGAAGATCTCGTACTGGCCGAGGACGCGGCTCGCCAGGTACGCCAGGATCGTGCCGACCTCGGCCCCGGCGATCCGGGAGCCGACCGCCGCGGTGAGCGGGCCGGGCTCCCGCTTGCGCCGCTCGGCGATCCGCTGGAGCAGCGGGGTGAGGATCACCTGGAAGCCGTCAATGTTGGACTGCGCCCAGCCCGGCCGGTCGACCACCGCCACCGGGGCCGCCTCCGGAGCGCTGAGCCCCGTGTAGTTGCGGACGTGGGCCTCCGCCTGCTGCGACAGCTCGCGCAGCTCGGCGACCACCGCCTTCGCCTCGGACAAGGTCAGCGACGGGCCGCCCTTCACCAGGCTCCGAGTGGTGGTGGCCGCGAAATCCCAGTCGACGAGTTGTGCAGTCATTGCGCCACCGTACGTTCCCTGATCGCTCGTCGCCTCTGGCCATCGCATCCGGTCAGCGGCCTCACCGGCAGCCGCACGCCGCCAACGTGGCGGCGACCCGGTCGAGCGCCTGGCGGGCCGCGTCCTGCGAGGCGGTGCCCTCGGCGGCGAACGCGAATGCCAGCAGCCGTCCGTCGGCGTCCTGCACCAGGCCGGCGAGCGTGTTGACCCCGCTGAGCGTGCCGGTCTTCGCGCGCACGGTGCCCGCGGCCATCCGCGACTGGGCTGCCGTGTACCGCTCGGCCAGCGTGCCGGTCAGCCCGGCCACCGGCAGGCCGGTGACGGCGGGCCGCAGCTCGGGGTGCTCCGCCGAGGCCGCCCGGCGCAGCAGCAGGACCAGCGCCTCGGGGCGGATGCGGCTCTCTCGGGACAGTCCGCTGCCGTCGCGCACCGCCACCCCGTCGGCGGTCACGCCG
>JALYNC010000005.1 GCA_030773415.1 Actinomycetota bacterium | reverse complement strand
GCCGGCGTGCCGCTGGCCGGCGCTGTCCCCACCTCCCTGCTGGTCGTCGGCATCTCATCTGCCACGGCCCTGCTGCCACGGCTGCGGGCCGGGCAGATCGCATGGCGAATCGCCGGAGTCTTCGGCGCCGCCGGAGCAGCGGCCGCCTTCGCCGGCGCCACCGTCAACCGCCTGCTCGACCCCCGGGTTGTGCTGGTCGGCTTCGCCGCCCTCATGGCGGCCGCCGGCGTGCGCATGCTGCGTGAGCAACTCGAGGTGGGTGGCGACTGTGCCCTGCCCGGCGGTGGGGTGAACTGGCGCGGGTGCCTGCCCAAGGCCATCGGCTCCGGCATCGTGGTCGGGTTCCTCACCGGCTTGTTCGGCGTCGGCGGCGGCTTCCTCATTCTCCCCGCCCTGGTGCTGTTGCTCGGCTTGCCGATGACGACCGCGGTCGGCACGTCGCTGGCCATCATCGTGCTCAACTCCATCGCTGCCTTCACCGCCCACGCCAGCGACGTCGAACTCGACTACCGCATCGTCGGTGCCTTCGCCATCGCTGCCGTGGCCGGGTCGCTGGTCGCCGGGCACTTCGCCACCGGCCTGCCTGCCGACCGAATGCGGCGATGGTTCGCCTACCTGGTCTTCGCCGTCGCTGCCTTCGTTGTCATCCAGGCCTTGGTCAACCCAGCCGCCAGCGGCTGACCTTCGACCTCTCAACGTCCCGCCCCAAAGGAGAAAGACATGCAGCCCGACGATCGCCTGGCCGCCCACACGGGTAACAGCATTCTGGACGTGCAGTGGCGTGACCACCGCCGCCTCGAGAAGCTCATAGACGCCTACGAGGCGCCTGGCGCAACCGCCGAGCAGCGCGGCGAGGCGGTGCACAGCCTGGTGCGGGAGTCCTCGATGCACTCGGTCGGCGAAGAGCAGGTGTTCTACCCCGCGATCCGCAAGCTCCTGCCCGACGGGGACCTGCTGGCCGACCGGGGCCTAGTCGAGCACCAGCAGGTCAAGCAGCTACTCGCCGAGCTACAGCGCATGACACCCCTCGACACCGGCTTCGACGCCCGTGCCCAGGTGATGATCGCTGACTTGCGAGAGCACATCCACGACGAGGACAGCAACGTGCTGCCCCGCGTGCAGCAGGCGGCCACCGTTGATCAGCTCCAGGAGATGGGGGAGGCGCTGGAGCGGATCAAGGCGTTCTCGCCCACCCGTTCGCACCCGCGGGCACCTAGCCGGCCCCCGGCGAATCGGGTCATCGTGCCAATCACCGCTCGGTTGGACCGGGTCCGTGACGCCGTGACTAGGCGGCTGGGCACCGGGCAGGCACTGTCCACCCGCACCCGGCCGGCCCGGCCCGCCTGGCGGCTGCTCGCCGTCGGCGCCGCCGCGGTAGTCGCCGCGGCCTCCGTTCGACGTTTCGCCGTCCGCTGACCCGACTAGCCGACACACACTAACGAAGGAGATGAATATGTCTGACTACGGCATGAGCGCGCGCATCGACGCGCCTATGGAGGAAGCCCTGGACCGGACCAGGGCTGCGCTAGCCGAGCAAGGGTTCGGCATCCTCACCGAGATCGACGTCACTGCCACGTTGAAGGCCAAGCTCGACGTGGACGTGCCCCCTCAGGTGATCCTGGGTGCCTGCAACGCCCCGCTGGCCCGCGAAGGCCTGCAGATCGAGCCTGACCTCGGGCTGCTGCTGCCTTGCAACGTCGTAGTCCGCACCGATGAGCAGTCCGGCCAGACTTTGATCTCTTCACTGAACCCCGAGATCATGGTCAGCGTCCCCGGCCGACCGGAGCTGCAGCCCATCGCCGCCAAGGCGAAGGCCCGCCTGCAGAGCGCGCTGGACACGGTCGCCGGGACGCAAGCCCCGTAACTCGTGCTGCTGCTACGTGCTGGGCGGTCCCCTGGCCCGAAGATACAGGGCGTCGCTGATCGCCGGGCGCTTCGCCACTCGCCTGCCTGCCGACCGGATGCGTTGTTGTGGTTCCCGGGGCGGAGGCCGACGGCACCGTCGAGGAGTTCCCGGACGATGTCGGCGTGTCCGGCATGCCGGAACGTCTCGGCCGTCATGTGCACCAGCGCCCCGTGGAGGGTCACGTCGTTGCCATCGGTCGGCCACCACGGCACCCGTCCGACGGCGTCCAGTGGAAGACGTTCGATCGTCGCGTCCGCATAACTGGACGCCTCCCGATACAGCACGAGGATGTCGTTCCGGGACTCGTCCGCAATGGCCCACATGTCGGCGTTGGGCTCGACATCCGGCGCGAACCACGCAGCGGCCTGGGAAAGGGGCGCCCGAACGTGACGCCGAAGTACCCGCCTCGCAGCTGGCCACGTGCTTGATCAGGCCAGCAGGTTCGTGCCCGTGCGGGTCATCGGCCGGCGGACGTCGTACTCCGACAGTCCGTCCAGCTTCCACAACAGCGCCTCGCGGCCGGCCCCCAGGTACCGGTGGAGGCTGTCCTTGCTGCCGGCTTGGCTCATGGCGGGAGCGTGCCACCGGCATCGTCCGCCAGCCACCAGGCGCGCAGTAGCCGGGCTGTAGCCGACAAATAATCGGCGGGGACGTGTGGCGGGGGGGCGATGCCTGACAGACACTGGAGTCGCCGGCGGCCCGTGCCGTCGGCACGGCCATGCCGGGGAGGTGCGTGACGACGACCGGACAACGCGTCGGGAGCGAGGGCCCCGCGGATCTGGCGGCGACGGGGGCCCGGATCTGCGCGGCGATAGAGCAGGTCATCGAGGGCAAGCCCGACGTCGTCCGGCTCGCGGTCACCGTGCTGCTCGCCGAAGGACACCTGCTGATCGAGGACGTGCCGGGCGTCGGCAAGACGATGCTTGCCAAGGCGCTGGCCCGCGCTGTGGACGCCGAGGTGCGACGGATCCAGTTCACTCCGGACCTGCTGCCGAGCGACGTCACCGGGGTCAGCGTGTTCAACCAGGACACGCGCGAGTTCGAGTTCAAGCCCGGCGCGATCTTCGCCAACATCGTCGTGGGCGACGAGATCAACCGCGCCTCCCCCAAGACGCAGTCAGCGCTGCTCGAGTGCATGGAGGAGCACCAGGTCACGGTGGACGGGGTGTGCTACCCGCTCGAGACGCCGTTCATGGTGATCGCCACGCAGAACCCGATCGAGATGGAAGGCACCTACCCCCTGCCGGAGGCCCAGCGGGACCGCTTCACGGCCAGGGTCTCCATGGGGTACCCGTCGCCCGCCGCGGAGCTGGCGATGCTCGACAGCCACGGCACGGTATCCGCGCTGGACGAGGTCGAGCCGGTCGCCGACGCCACCGACGTCGCCAAGCTGATCGAGGCCGTCCGGACGGTGCACGTGGCGCCGTCCCTGCGCCAGTACGCGATCGACCTTGTCGCCGCTACCCGCACCTCCCCCGACATCCGCCTGGGCGCGTCACCCCGGGCCACGCTGCAGCTGCTGCGGGCGGCCCGCGCGGCCGCGGCACTCGACTTCCGGGACTACGTCCTGCCCGATGACCTGCAGCAGCTGTTCGCACCCGTGATCGGACACCGGCTCCTGCCGACCGCCGAGGCTCAGATGGCTCGCCGGAGCATCGACACGGTGGTCGCGGAGGTGCTGCGCCGCGTCCAGGTGCCGGACGAGGGGCGGCGGCGCCGACCATGACGGCGCTGTCGGGGCTGACGCTGCGCGGCCGGTGCTTTCTCGCGGCGGGAGCCGCACTAGCGGCATGCGCGGTGGTGCTAGGACAGCGTGACCTGCTGCGCGTCGCGGTGCTCGTGCTGAGCCTGCCTGCCGTGGCGGTGGCTGCTGTCTCGCGGACCCGCTTCCTGTTGCGCTGCACCCGGCACGTCGAGCCGGCCCAGGTGCGGGCGGGTTCGCCCGCCACCGTGACGCTGACGCTGCACAATGTCTCCCGGCTGCCCACCGGGGTGCTCATGCTGCAGGACGGGATACCCGCCCAGCTGGGCCCGCGCCCCCGGTTCGTCCTCGACCGGATCGAGCCGCAGGGCAGCCGGGTGGTCACGTACTCGGTCAGCCCGCAGATCCGGGGCCGCTACTCGCTGGGACCGCTGACGGTGCGGCTGGCCGACCCCTTCGGGCTGGTCGAACTGCATCGGAGCTTCGCCGGCGAGGCGGTGCTGGTGGCCACGCCGCGGGTGGTGCCGCTGCCGTCCACGTCGCTGCGCGGCTCGTGGGCCGGCGGCGGTGACGGGCTGGCGCGGGCCGTCGCGAGCGCGGGTGACGACGACATCGTCACCCGCGAGTACCGCCAGGGCGACGATCTACGCCGGGTGCACTGGCGCTCCACCGCTCGCCGCGGTGAGCTGATGGTGCGGCGGGAGGAGCAGCCGGAGCAGAACCGGGCGACCGTCGTGCTGGACACGCGCGCGGCCGCCTGGCCGGGCCGGCAGGCCCTGCTGTCGTTCGAGTGGGGGGTGGAGGCGGCAGCGTCCATCGGGGTGCAGCTTGCGAGCAGCGGGTTCGCCCTGCGCCTTCTGACGGCACGCTCCGAAGCGGTCGGCCACCAGTCGGGCACCGGGCCCGGTGACACGTCGGCAGGTTCGCACGCGATGCTGGCCTTGCTCGACGTGCTCGCCGAAGTGGCGGTCGAGCCGACGGACGCGCTGCGCAGCTCCGTCGAGCGGCTGCAGGCAACGGCGGGAGAGGGACTGATCGTGGGCATCTTCGGCTTGCTGTCGCCGGCGGACGCGGCGGCGCTGTCGGCGGTTCCGACGCGCGGGACGACGGCGGTGGCCCTGCTTCCCGATGTCAGCGCCTGGCCCGGTCACTTCGCGGCGACGGCGGCGGAACAGTTCTCGGCAGCCGCGCTGCTGGCGGCGGCAGGGTGGCACGTGGTGGAGTTCGATCCCTTGGCGGAGCTGCGCGACATCTGGCGCGAGATGGCCTCGGGTCGCGGAGCGGCGCCGCTTGCGCGGGCAGGAGGGAGGCGGTGACCGGCAACCGCGCGGAGTTCTCCGGGGGGCGCGCCCGCCGCTCGATCCTTGCAGCGGCCGCGACGGCTGCCACCGCAACGGCGCTGCACGGTAGCTACTCCTCGATGGCCTGGGTGCTCCCCGTGCTCGGCGTGATCGTCGGAGTCGCAGCGGCCGGCATCCTGGCCGACCGGTTGGGCTTGCCGACGCCGCTACGGCCGCTGGCCGGGTTGTCCGCGGTGATCGCGCTCGCGACCGGACTGCAGGCTTCGAAGGAGGCTTTCGCAGGTCTGTTCCCGGGGCCGGCGGCCATGGAGGTGCTGCACGGCCTGGTTGCCGAGGGCGTCGAGGACATCCGGCTGCTGGCCGCGCCCGTACCGGTCAACCCCGGCCTGCTGCTGCTCACGGTGCTCGGCGTCGGGTTGATCGCTGTGGCGGTCGACACGCTGTCCGTCGTGCTGGACCGCCCGGCGGTGGCCGGTCTGCCGCTGCTGGCGCTGTTCGCGGTGCCCTCGTCGGTGACCGAGGGCGGGGTGGGATGGCTGCCGTTCGTCCTGGGCGGAACGGGATTTCTCGCGCTGCTGCTCGCGGACGGTCGAGATCGGCTGGACGCCTGGGGACGCGCCGGAGCCGGTCCAGCGCCCGTGGGGTCCGCTGCGCAGGCCACGCAGGCCGCTCCGCTCACTGCCGCCGGCCGGCGCATCGGCCTCGCGGCGATGGCGGTAGCGGTGATCCTTCCCACCATGACTCCGGGCCTGTCCGGCGGGCTACCGTTCCGCACGGGGTCCGGCGAGGGCCTGGGCACCGCGGGCGGCGTAAGCCGCGCCGCAACGACCATCAACCCCATCGTGCGGCTCCGGGGCTACCTCAACCAGCGGGCGCCGCGGACGGTGATGCGCATCACCGCCGACGCGGATCCCGGCTACGTGCGGCTTGCGGCGCTCGACCGGTTCGACGGCCGCACCTGGTCGCAGTCCCGCCTGTCAGCCGGTGAGGACGACCGAGTGGCGGACGGAGTTCCGCGTCCGCAAGGCCTGAGCCGGCGGACCGAGACCACCCGGGTACGCAGCAGGGTCGAGGTGACGGGGGCGTTCTCGTCGCAGTGGCTGCCCGCTCCGTACCCCGTCGTGCGGGTGGAGGCGGAAGACGACTGGCGCTACGACCGCGGAACCGAGACGATCTTCTCAGCGCGAGCGAACGCTCGCCGGTCGTCCTACGAGCTGGTGACGCTGGCGGTCCGCCCGGACCCCGCCGATCTGGCGGCCGCACCGGATGCGGACGCGGGGGGGATGGAGCGGTATCTGCGGCTGCCGGACGACATGTCCGATCCCGCCATCCTCGACCAGGTGGACCGGGTGCTGCGCGGCGCGAAGGGGCCCTCAAAGTACGAGCAGGCCGTGGCCATCCAGAATCATCTGCGCACCTTCACCTATGACGTGACGGTGCCTGCCGGCAACTCATCCGATGATCTGATCAATTTCCTGGAAGTCCGACGCGGGTACTGCGAGCAGTTCGCCGCCACGATGGCGATCTTCGCCCGGATGGCGGGAATTCCGGCTCGGGTGGCCATCGGTTTCACCAGTGGCCAGCGGCAGTCCAGCGATCGCTGGACCGTGACGACGGACAACGCCCATGCCTGGCCGGAGCTGTACTTCGAGGGCGCCGGCTGGCTCCCGTTCGAGCCGACGCCCGGCGGTGGCGGCGGCACGGCGGCACCGCCGCCGGGATACGGCGGCGCGGCGGAGTACCGCGAAGGTGGGGCCGCTGCTCCCGTCCCCGGCCCGACAGCCGCGCCGCTGGACCGGCGGCTGGCGGAGTCCCTTCGCGGCGACGCGGTGGCTCCCACCGTGCCGGCCCCCGTCTCAGCTCGTGAGCCGGCCGACGGCCGATGGGCTCTGCCGCTACTGCTCGCGTCGCTCGCTGTCCTGGCCGGGGCGCCGGCGGGCACCCGGCTCGCCGTGCGGCGTCGGCGTTGGGCGGGCGTTTCCGACGCCGGCTCTCAGGCTGAAGCCGCGTGGCGGCAGCTGCGCGATGACGCACGAGACTACGGATTCTCCTGGAGTGACGGCGCGTCACCTCGTTCCGCCGGCGCGGCGCTGATCCGTGCGGCCGCACTCGGCGAGTCGGCCGCCGCGGCGGTGCGGGCACTGGTGGCCGCTGAGGAACACGCTCGTTACGCGGGCAGCGCCGCAGGAGCCGGCGGTTCGGAGGCAGAGCTTCACCGGCTGAGCAACACGGTCCGCTCGGCGCTCGCCGACGCCTCCCCGTGGCACCGCCGCTTGCGGGCGGTGCTTCTGCCCACCTCCAGTCTGCGGCGGGCGGGACACGTTGCCGAGGCAACTGCCGACGTGGTCAACGGCTGGGAGCGGCGGGCCGCAGCATGGCGGCCAGCCCTGAAGTCGCGCCTCGCCGGGCGGAGTGCCTGAAAACCTGAGCGCTTCCAGCTAGTCGCCGGATGGGAGGCTCCAGCAGGAGCTGCCCGTTTCAAGCGCTATGAGCGTCCAGCCGCGGTGCCCGTGGACGGCGGCGCCCCCAGCCGCCCAGCCTGGATTACGCGGCGCGTCGAAGCGCTGGAGTTGGGCGGTTCCCAGGCGCCCGGTTCGCGGTCTCGCTGCAATCCCGTGGCGCGCCGGAACCTAGGCCTCATGGCCTCATGGCCTCATGGGAACCGAGGCCTCCTGGCCTCATGGCCTGCTCGAATGCAACTGCTGACCCGGGATGACGGGTGGCACCAGGGGCCGGCCGTCGGTAGGCAGCCGGCTGGGGCTGGGTCGGTTAGTGGGAAGGGCGCTCGGGGCCGCCGCGCTCTTCCCAGCGCCGGCGCCACCGCTCTTCCAGCTTGTTCATCGCACCGGACTTGTTCGCCGGACGGGCCGCGCCACGCTTCTTCGGCGCGCGTGACTCCCGCTGACCGGACATCCGCTGCCAGCTGCTGAGCACGAGCAGCAACGACCCCAGCATCACCACGAAGCCGATGACGCCGAGCGCGGTCTGCTTGGTGATGACGCCCGCGAACAGCAGGATCAGCCCCAGGACGAAGATGGCCGCGGAGCGGAAGACGCGGCGACGGTGGTGGGTGCCGAGGTCGGCACCGCTCACCGATGTGGCGAACTTCGGGTCGTCGGCGTAGAGCGAGCGCTCGATCTGATCGAGCAGCCGTTGCTCGTGTTCAGAGAGCGGCACGACGCTCCTCCCAACGACGAGGGCCGGGTCGCTGTCACTGCGATGGCCAGTTTGCTTTCGGGTTGCCGAAGCTGCGGGGACGCTTCGGTGTCATCAGGATACGAGCGGTTCCGGCTATGCGAAAGCCGAACCCGGGTCCCGTGCTGCTCCTGCCCGCTAGCTGTGGAGGTATTCCATAGCTAGCATGCATTTGGTCAAGATTTTGTAGACCGAACGGGGCCAGAGCGGGCTCCGTCAGGAGGAGGACGGCGACTGTCAGGAGGCCGTCCGGCCGCCGGAGGCTGGCGGCTGAGTGGCCGCGTCAGCGGGGTCGACGAGCACTGCCGGCCGTACCGCTCCGGCTCCGAAGCGCCGGGACGCCCGGTCCATGGCGAGCTCGGCGTCCCGCCAGCCCGACTCCCGTTCATCAAGGCTCATCTGCCGCGGTTGCGTGGCAGCCGGACGCAGTCCTTCCATCCGAACGCCAACCAGCCGCAGTCGCGCCCGCTGCAACCCCAGGGCGTCGAACAGGGCGCGGGCGACGGTGTAAATCTCCCGCCCGACATCGGTCGGATCGGCCAGCGTCTTGGCACGGGTGATGGTGGTGAAGTCGGAAAACCGGATCTTGATGCTGATCGTCCGGCCAACTGAACCACTGGCCCGCAGGCGCTCGGCCGTGCGTTCGGACAGCCGCAGCAGCTCGCGGTGGATAAGCGCCGGATCGTCGACGTCCCGGCCGAAGGTCTCCTCGCACCCGATGCTCTTGTCCGGCTCGGACGGGACGACCCGGCGCGGGTCCTGACCCCAGGCCAGGCTGTGCAGGTGCCGGCCGGCGGCCGGCCCCACCGCCCGGGACAGGGTGGCCACCGGCGTGTGGGCGATGTCGCCGACCGTCCGCAGGCCCAGCCGGGTCAGCGTCTCCTCGGTCCGCTCCCCCACCCCCCACAAGGCGCCGACCGGCAGCGGGTGCAGGAACGTGACGACTTCTCCCGCCGGCACGACGAGCAAGCCATCGGGCTTGCACCGGGTGGACGCCAGCTTCGCCACGAACTTGCTGCTGGCCACCCCGACCGAGCAGGTGATGCGCTGCTCGTCCGCGACGCGCGCGCGGATCAGCTCACCGATCTGTGCCGGGCGGCCGAGCCGGCGCACCGCTCCGGAGACGTCCAGGAACGCCTCGTCGAGCGAGATCGGCTCGACAAGCGGGGTCACGGAGCGGAAGACGCTCATCACACCCGCGGAAGCCTGGCTGTAGGTGGCGAAGTTCGGCGGCAGCACCACAGCTGCCGGGCACAACCGCCGCGCCCGCATCATCGGCATTGCACTGCGGACGCCGTCAGCACGCGCCTCGTACGTGGCCGACAGCACGACACCGCGGTTGCCGGCTCCGCCGACGATCACTGGCCGGCCCATGAGCTCGGGCCGGTCGCGCAGCTCCACGCTGGCGTAGAAGGCGTCCATGTCGACGTGCAGGATCATGCAGCCGGTGTCGTCGGCAGGTGGGCCCGGCGGCGGGCCGATCGACGGCAGTTGCCCCCGGCTCACCGTGTCCGCCGGCTCGGCTCAGGCCTGGACGGCGAGCACGTGCAACTGCGTGGCGAGCTCGAAGAACTCCCGGCGATGCGCCGCCTCGTACTCGAGCTGGACGAGTGCCTCACCGGCGAGCGGATCGGCGTCGAGCACCTGCCCGGGAACGAGATCGGTGAACACCCGGATGCCGTGCACGCGCGCGGGGCGAAGACCGGCGCCGGAGATGAGATCGAGGAGCTCGTTGAGGGAGAACCGGCGGGCCAGCGCATCGTCGTGTCCGGACCTGCCGGCCGGGTCGGTGAGCAGCCGGTTGGCCTCGGCGATGTGGCCCGCGACGGCCCGGGCGAGGACGGCCGCCGTCCGGTTGGCGGCAAGCACGCTGACCATGCCGTCGAGCCGCAGGGCCCCGGCGACGGAGACCAGTGCGGCGGCCGGGTCGTCCACCACCTCCAGGACGCTGTGGCAGAGCACCAGGTCGTAGCTGGCCGGGGAGCCGCCAGGCGCATCGAGGTCACTGAGCTCGCCCTGAACACCGGAGACCAGCGCAGAGACCTCGGCCTCGGCCGCCCGGCGTTCCAGCGCGGCAAGGGAGTTGGGGCTCGGGTCGAGAACGGTGACCCGATGTCCGAGCTGCGCCAGTGGAACGGCGAACCCGCCGCTGCCGCCACCGGCATCGAGCACGTCGAGGCCGGAGGCCGAACGTTCGTCGAGAGCGGACCGCAACACCTCGAGGACGACGGCTCGCCGCAGGGAGGTTCGGGACCGGACGGTGCTGGCCACGGCCCTCCTCTCGGGAACTGTGCCTGAAGCCGGCGGGATGTCAGCCAGCCTAATGAGCTGACGGCGAGCTGCCCGCACGACGGACCGCTAACCACCGCTGGATCCTGAACTCGAGTGCCAGAGCCGTCGTGGGGCGTCCTTGGCGGTGGAGGCGGCGGGAGCGACGTCGGCGTACGGCGATTGGGTGAAACCGGTGGCGTGGACGTGCGGTGTGCCACCCAGGGCTGCTCCGCCGTGGGCTGCTCCGCCGTCGGCTGCTCCGCCGTTTCCGACGGGCACCGGAAACCCTGCCATCACCGGCCGGGTGGACCGGCTCTGGGCAGCGCCGTGCACGGCACGCTCGCTGATCACCGGAGCGCCGTCCATCGCCGCCCACACGGCAGGCAGTCCGCCGGTCTCCCAGCACGAGCGCAGGTAGGGAAGCTCCCAACACCCATCGGCCTGCATCGACACTCCGCGCGGCCCGGTGCGCCGGACCGTTCCGCGCACGACCAGCAACCAGGAGTGGAACAACGTGGAGGCGTATCCGGCCTGAGCGTCCTCGAAGAACGTCGCGTCCAGCGGCCCTGTCGCGTCATCGAGGGTGAGGAAGATGACCCGTCGCCCCGACCGGATCGGCGGCGTCTGGGTGGCCACCTTGACTCCGGCCACCAGTACCTGCGCCCGGCTGCGGCAGCGCACCAGATCCTTGGCGCGCGTCACCCCGAGTGCCTCCAGAAACGGCGCGTAGAAATCGACCACGTGTCTGCTGACGTCGAGGCCGAGCACCTCCAGCTCCGCCCGCACCCGCTCGGCACCGGTCATCTCGGGGAGCCCGGAGGGCACCCCGTCCTGCGGCGCGTCGCCCAGATCCAGCGTGAGCTGCATGTCGACCGGCGCGACGGGCGACGCCGCCTGGGACTGGCGGGCGGCGAGCTGGCGAACTCCGGCTCCAGCGTCGGCATCGGAACCGGCACCCACCGCCCGGATAACAGGTTGCGCGGCGGCAGGCCTGCCGCGGCCTCGCCGGGTGGACCGGAACGTGGCACGGCTCCAGGCGTCGAGTTCGGCGACCTGCAGCAGCAGATCACGACGGGTGACCTTGCCTCGACGGCGAACCGGCACCGCTGATCCGAGCCCGTAGATGTCGTCGAACCCTCCGGCGAGCACCAGTCGTTCGGCGATCGGCCGCGACACCGCGGCGCGATGCCAGAAATCCGACAGCGACCCGTAGGGTCGGCCCGCCACGATCCTGGCGATCTCGGCGTCGGTGATGCCCTTGACATCCGCCAGGCCCAACCGGATGCCATAGCCGCGTGCATCGGGCCCAGACTCCGGCGCCGGCCGCGGCGGGCTGTCCAGGATGCGCGGTGGTGGCTCATCGAGCACACCGACTCGCTCGATGCGGTATTCGGCGTCGGAACGGTTGACGTCGAGCCCGAGCACCGCGATACCGAACTGCCTGGCGTCGTCGAGGATCAGCCGCTTCGGGTACATGCCGGGGTCATGGGTGAGCACACCGGCCAGGAACGCAGCGGGATGGTGCGCCTTGAGCCACGCCGACTGATAGGTCGGCACGGCAAACGCTGCCGCGTGCGCCTTGCAGAATCCGAACGAGGCGAAGGACTTGAGCACCTGCCATACCCGTTCGACGGTGTCGATGTCGTAGCCCCGCCCCAGCGCTGTCGGCACGAACCACGCCTGCACCTCCGGCTGCCCCTCCGGGTCGCCCAGCGCACGGCGTGCCTCGTCCGCCTCGGCGAGGGTGCAGCCGGCCATCGTGGCGATGATGTGCAGCACCTGCTCATGGAAGACCACCACACCGCAGGTCTCCTCCAGCGCCGGAATCAGATCCGGATGCAGGTAGTCCGGTGAGCTCCAGCCCTGCCGTGCCTCCAGAAATGGCCGCACCATGTCGCTCTTCACCGGTCCCGGCCGGAACAGCGAGATATCGATGATCAGGTCGGAGAAGGTCTCGGGAGCGAACTTGCCGACCAGCTCGCGCTGACCGGGTGACTCGATCTGGAAGCAGCCCAGCGTACGGGTGGACTGGATCAGCGCGAAGGTCTGCGGGTCGTCCCGCTCGATGGTGTCGATGTCGACCTCGACGCCGTCGACGCGGCGGACCTCAGTGATCGCATGGGAGATGGCGGACTGCATCCGGATACCGAGCACGTCCAGCTTGAGCAGGCCCAGCGCCTCGACGTCGTCCTTGTCGAACTGGCTCATCGGAAATCCGAGCCAGCTGGCCTCCACCGCCGTCCGGTCGAGCAGGGTGGCGTCCGACAGCAGCACACCGCACGGATGCAGCGCGATGTGACGCGGCAACCCGTCGAGGCGCTCGACGAGGCGGAACAGTAGATCGAGCCGGCCGGTGTCGAGACCGCTGACCCGCAGCTCGGGCAGGTCACGCAGCGCCGCTCGCACCTGGCTGGCACGGATGTGGGGAAACGCCTTGGCGAGGGTGTCGATCTCACCGGGCGGCAGGCCCAGCGCCGCTCCGACATCGCGAATGGCGTGCCGTGCCCGGTAGGTGTCCATCATCGACACGCAGGTGCAGCGATCCCCGCCGAACCGTTCCAGGATCGCCTCGTAGATCTCCATGCGGCGGGCCGACTCGACGTCAATGTCGATGTCGGGCAGGGCGGTGCGCAGCGGGGACAGGAAGCGCTGCATCAACAGGCCGTACCGGAGCGGATCGACGTCGGAGATGCCGAGCAGGTAGTTGACCAGGCTGCCCGCGCCGGATCCGCGGGCGGCGCACCGCACGCCCCGCTCCTTGATCAGGGAGACGACGTCCCCGACGGTGAGGAAGTAGGACGGATAACCGAGCCCGGCGATGACGTCGAGCTCCTCGTCCAGCCTGCGCTCCGCTTCCGGCGAGCGGGCCATGCCCCGGATTCCGAAGCCGGCCTCGCAGCGCTGTCGCAGCACAGCTCCGGCACTGCCGGCACTGCCGGCACTGCCCCGTCCGGATTCGCGCGCGCCGGCCGCCTCCAGTTCCGGAAAGTGAATCTCGCCCAGCCCCAGGCCGCCGGTGCCCGCCGGCAGTGCGCAGCGGTCGGCGATGCGCCGGGTGGCGGCGAGCAGTCGCTCGGCTCCGCCGCGGCCGGCGCCGGCGGCGACGGCGACGTCCTCGGCGATCTGCGCCATCTCCTTGCCGGACTTCAGGCATCCCTCGGCGGTGGTCCGGTCGACGTGACGGGGATCGAGCACGACGAGCCGGCGGGCGGCGTCGAGCACATCGGCGGTCGGGGCGTCGGCGCGGTCGGCATAGCGCACCGCATTGGTGAGCACGGCGGTCAGCTGTTCCTGCTGGGCGAAGCGGAGCAACCGGGCGGCCCGAACCGTGTCACCCTGCCCGCGGTGGGACACCACCTCGATCAGCAGCTGCGAGCCGTCGATGACTTCGCGCCACTGCCGCAGTGCGGCCTGCGCCGCGTCCGGCCGGCGTGCGGCGAGCAACCGGCCGGGCTCGGAGTCCGGGCCCAGCAGCACGATCACGCCCTCGGAGTGTTCGGCCAGCATCTGCAGGGAGCAGATCGGACGACCGCGCTCTCCGGCCAGCTGGGTGGCGCTGATCAGCCTGCACATCGATGCCCAGCCGCGGACGTCCTGGGCGAGCAGCGTGACCCGCGGCAGCCCGGAGTCGACGAACGCGCCGCCCCGCGCCGGTGCTCGCCGCGACCCGGCCGCCGGCGACACGGGTGGCCGGCTCCCGGGCCAGGTGGGCGGAAACGCCAGATCGACGCCGAGCACCGGACGAATTGCCGCCTGCTGGCAGGCCTGCACGAACTTGACGGCGCCGTAGACCCCGTCGCGGTCGGTCAGCGCCAGCGTGTCCATGCCGCAGTCGGCGGCCCGCTGCACCAGAACGTGCGGCAAGGACGCGCCGTAACGCATCGAGTAGCCCGATGCGACGTGCAGGTGGACGAAAGGGTCGGACACCGGTCTCAGCCTGCCGAGAAGCTCAGGGACAGCGCGGGCTGGCCCGGCAGGCCCAGCGTCGTCTCGACCACGAGCAGGAACGCCTCGGCGTCACGCAGCAGATCGTCAGCTTCCCGGCAGCTGACCGCCCCGGACAGCCCGGCCTCGGCCGCCGCCCGCTTGGCGGCGCCGGCCGCGAAGAACGCAGCCCACTCCCCCAGCTCAGGGGCGACCGCCGGAAGCAGAACCCAGACACTGGTCGGCCGCCTGCGGCGGGCAGTCGCGTCCGGACGGGCGCGGGCGGCGAGAACTGCCGCGGCGCCGCGCAGTGCGGCTAGATGGGCGGCGGCGTACCGGTCGGCTGGTGCCGACGCGGCGGCCGCCTCGGCGAGGCCCGAGCGGGCGGCGTCGAGCAGCCCGAGAACCGACGTAGCGGAGGAGAACATGACCGGCCTCAATCCAGCACGCGGACGACGCTCCACGCGCCCGCCGACCAGTCGAAGCACAGGTCATACGTGCCGATACCAGCATGCCGTCCGGCGCTCGCCTCGACCCGCCACAGCTCACGTTCACCGTCGTCGATGGTGGCCACCCCGACCGCCGCTCCCACATCGGGCGCCGGCTCACCCCAGGCGCGCTGCCCCCACTTCGGCGACGCCGGAATCGGGGTGACGGAAAGCGCCTCCTGCGCCGAGCCACCCTGCGCCAGGCCGGACTGCGAGCCGGCATCGCCGTCCGCCCCGAACACCGCCGCGGCGGCGGGCGAGCGCCACCAGCCGCCCGCCTCGACCCAGCAGCTGTGCACCTCTGAGATGACGTAGAGCCGACCGCGCCACAGGAACTGGGTGGGAACGTCGTCCCGGCGCTGAACATGTACCGCATCGGGTGAGGATCCGTACCGTCGCATGTGCGTCTCCCTGCTCGAGATGGAACGGGGACCGGGTGGCCCACGCACCTCGCCGGGGGAAGACGGCGAAAGGCCCAGGCACCGGCCGAGCGCGACGCTTCCCCACGTCGCACCCGACCGGCACTGGTGTTCTGGAACTGACCGTGCTGGAACTGACCGTGCTGGAACTGACCTGCGCTGGACTAGCCGTTCGAACACCTGTTCGAACACTCCTAACAGTAAACCTCCGGTCCGACAGAACAGTCAATGCCGGAGCGGGTCCCCCGAAGCGCCGCGTGCGGCATGCCGTCTGCGGGCCGCGAACGGGTAGGGGCACACTGGACATCCCCCGTTGACCCACGCCCGAGGACCATCCGCTATGCATAGGCCCATGACGTCTCGACTCTTCGCCGGGCGCCGTCCGCGCGCCGCCAGCACGGCGGCAGTGGCCGCCACCGCTCTTCTCGCCCTTTCCGGCTGTGGCGTGTCGAACAACGGCAACGGCGACAGCGCGACGAAGAACGGTGTGATCAGTGAGCCGAGCCCCTTCACCACCGTCGGCGAGGACCCGCTGGTCACCGTGCTGCCCACCCCGGTCGGGGACGAGCCGGGCGGCGAGGAAGGCCAGGGGGCCGAAGACGCCGACGAGGGCGGCGCTCCCCGGGAATAGCACTGACGCGGTTCCTCACAGGCACGACGGGCCCCGGCTACGACCAGGCCCCGGCTACGACCAGGCGCCTAGCTACGACCAGGCGCCTAGCTACGACCGGAGAACAGCCAGCCGGCGGCGCAGTTCATTCCGCACCGCCGGCCACTCGGTGTCCAGGATCGAGAACACCACCGTGTCGCGCAGACTGCCGTCGGGCAGCCGCCGGTGGTTGCGCAGCACGCCGTCCTGCTTGGCCCCGAGCCGCTCGATCGCCCGGCGTGACTGCAGGTTCATCCAGGCGGTGCGGAACTCCACGGCGATGCACTGCCACTGCTCGAACGCGTGCCCGAGCATCAGCAACTTGCTCTCGGCGTTGACGCCTGTGCCCTGGGCCGAGCGTGCGAGCCAGGTGTAGCCGATCTCCACCCGCCGGTTGTCCGCGTCGACGTTGCAGAAGGTGGTCATGCCGGCCAGCCGGCCGCAGTCGTTGCGGCGCACCGAGAACGGCAGCATCGTTCCGGCAGCCCCCAGAGCAAGCCGGCTGTCGATCTCCGCAGCCATGTGCTCCGGCCGCGGCGCCGAGGTGTACCAGAGCGTCCACAGCTCCCCGTCACGAGTGGCTTCGGCCAACTCGTCCCCGTGGTTGGGACGCAGCGGCTCCAGGGTGACCCGCTCGCCGGTCAGCGTGATCGGGTCCAGAAAGCTCATGTCCAGCGACGATAAGGGACACCGCAAGCCGAATTCGGCCGGACGGGCAGCAGGTGGCCGCCGCACGTACCCTGCGGGGATGCCGGCCGCCCCTTCGCCCTGGGTGACGCTGCACCTGTGGCGGGTCCCCCGGCGCTACATTCCGCGGGCGGCGCTGCGGGTGGCCACCGACGCGCGGCTGCTGCGGCGCGAGGACGGCCTGCGGTTCGCCAAGGTGCTGGGCACCGGGGACGGCGTCACGTTCACGCCGCGGGACGCCACGCCCACCCGCTGGGGTCTGCTCACCTGCTGGTCAACGCGGCAGGACGCCGCCGACTTCGACCGCCGTTCACCGGTGGTGGGTGGGTGGGAGAAGCTCGCCGAGGAGTCGTTCCGCGTCGACCTGCGCACGCTGCAGGCCCGCGGTCGCTGGGGCGGCCGCGAACCATTCGGGCAGGTGCGTCCGGCAGGTCATGACGGCCGGATCGCCGCGCTGACCCGCGCCCGGCTGCGCGCACGGCGGGCCCGCACCTTCTACGCAGCGGTACCGGCGGTGGCGGCCGAACTCCACCGCAACCCAGGGCTGCGGTACGCCGTCGGGATCAGCGAGGCCCCGATCGGGCTGCAGGGCACCTTCAGCATCTGGAGCTCGGCGGCGGCGCTGCAGTCGTTCGCCTACGCCGGCCCGCAGCACCGCATCGCCATCGAGCGCACGCCGCAGGTCGGGTGGTACCGCGAGGAACTGTTCGCGCGGTTCGCCGTCGAGGGCGGCCGAGGCACCGTCGACGGCACGGATCCGCTGTCATGACCGCCGTCACCGTTCGCGCCGTGGACGCAGCGGGGCTCACCCAGTACGTGGAACAGTCGCTGACCGTCTACGGCGCGGCGATGGGGCGGCCACCGAGCGAGCTGCCCGCCCGCCGGCTGATCCTGCGCCGCCACCTGGGTTACGCGGGCCTGACCGGCCAGGTCGCCCTGACCCCGCCGAACCGGTTGGTCGGCTTCAGTTACGGCTACCGCGGCACGGCCGGGCAGTGGTGGCACGACCTGATCACGGCACCGCTGCAGTCGCTCGATGACGGGCGGTGGCTGAACGACCCGTTTGAGGTGGCGGAGCTGCACGTCCTGCCCGAGTTCCAGGGAGCCGGCCTCGGCCGCCGGCTGCTGACCCGGTTGCTCACCACCGTCGCGGCTCCGGTGGTGTTGCTGTCTACTCCCGACGCGCCCACCCCGGCCCGCCGGCTCTACCGGTCGATGGGGTTCCAGGAGCTGGTGACCGGGTTCGTCTTTCCGGGCACTTCAGAACGCTACGTGGTCATGGGCCGGCCGCTGCCGCTCGACGTCACTTGCGAGGTCCCCGATGCGTGACGTCGTCGTCATCGGCGCCGGACACAACGCCCTGGTCGCGGCGTGCTACCTGGCTCGTGAGGGCCTCGACGTGGAGGTGGTCGAACGCCGGTCGGTGGTCGGCGGCGCCGTATCCACCGTCGAGCGCTTCGCCGGTTACGCCATGGACGTCGGATCGAGCGCGCACATCATGGTCCGGCACACCGGCATCATCGAGGATCTCGAGCTGGGAAACCTCGGGCTGGTCTACCAGGATCTCGACCCGTGGGGCTTCGCCCCGTACCGCGACGCGGACGGCGAGGGCGCCATCACCTTCTGGGTGGATCTGGACGCCACCTGTCAGTCCATCGCCGACGCGTGCGGTGAGCGGGACGCGCTGGCTTACCGGAACTTCGTCGAGGACTGGTCGGCCCGCAACGTCCGCATCTTCGAGGCGTTCGCCGGCCCGCCCACACCGCGCAACCTCGGCACCTCGCTGTGGGGCGTGGGCAGGTCGACCGGCCTGGACGGCATGGAGCTCGCCCGGCAGTTCCTACAGCCCGGGGATGCGCTGCTGGACGCCCACTTCGAGTCCGAGCGCCTCAAGACGGCCCTGTCGTGGCTCGGCGCCCAGTCCGGGCCGCCGTGCTGGGAGGTGGCGACGGCGGACCTGGTCGGCTGGAACACGATGATGCACCGGCGTGCTCCCGGGCACCCGGTCGGTGGCTCGGGCATGTTGTCCGTCGCGCTGGCCCGCCGCTTCACCGCGTCCGGCGGCACCGTGCGGCTCAGTGACGGCGCGGCCCGGATCACCTCGACGGGCAGCCGGGTGACGGGAGTGCTCACCGACTCCGGAGAGCACATCGCCGCCCGCTCGGTGCTCGCCGGCTGCCACATCCTGACCACGCTCGATCTGCTGAGTGACCCGGCGCTCATCGAGCGGGGCAGGCAGGCCGTCCGGGTGGGCAACGGGATCGGCATGGTGGTGCGGCTCGCCACCACCGATCTCCCCCGGTACCCGTCCGCGGCGGCCGACGGATCGTCGTACCGGGCGCTGCAGCTGCTCGCGCCGTCCCGCTCGTTCCTGCGCCAGGCACACGGTGACTTCTCCGCGGGCCTGCCGCCACGGCGACCGGCGGCGCTTGCCATGACCTTCTCCGCTTTCGACGACACGATCGCCCCGCCGGGCCGGCACAACGTGACCGTCTGGGGGCAGTGGCACCCGTATGCGCTGGCCAACGGTGAGCACTGGGACGCCATCAGAGAACGCGAGGGCAGCAAGCTCGTGGCGGCGGTCGACGCGTTCGCGCCCGGCTTCGCGAGCAGCGTCGAGGCGATGCACGTGCAGACTCCGCTGGATCTGGAACGGGAACTCGGGCTGCGCCGGGGCAACGTGATGCATGTGGAGATGGGGCTGGACGCCATGTTCGCGTTCCGGCCGCTGCCCGAGCTGGCCGGCTACCGGGGTCCGCGCGAGGGCCTGTACCTGACCGGCGCCTCCACGCACCCGGGCGGCGGCGTGTTCGGGGCCAGCGGCCGTAGCGCCGCTCGGGTGCTACTCGCCGACCGCACGCCCGGACCGAGCGCGCGGGCCGTCCGCGCAGCAAAGTCGCTCCGCCGGTTACGGCCGTGACCGCTAGCTCGACGGCCTTGAAGGACAGCCGTGCGCCCCTCCGCTGGCGGCACGTTCCCGGAGTGCTGGCGGCATCGGCCGTGCTGTTGCAGACCTGCTATCCGCTGACCTCCGGCCATCCCCGCGATGTGCTGACCGTCGTCACGGTCGGGACCTTCTTCGCGGCCTCGGCGGCACATGCCCTGGTGTGGCGGGGCGCCGCCTGGGCGGCGGTGCTGGTGACGGTCAGCGTGGCCACCGGACTGGCGGTCGAGGCGCTCGGCACGGCGACCGGCGTGCCGTTCGGCCAGTACAGCTACGACGCCAGCCTGGGGTGGCAGCTGCTCGGCGTCCCGGTGATCATCCCGCTGGCCTGGGCGATGATGGCCTACCCGGCTCTGCTGGTGTCGCGACTGCTGGTGTCCGGCACCGTCTGGCGCGTTCTGGTGGCGGCGGTCGCGCTGTCGGCGTGGGATCTGTTCCTCGACCCGCAGATGGTCGCGGCGGGTCACTGGCGCTGGACGCACCCGAGCCCGTCACTGCCGGGAGTTCCCGGCGTTCCGCTGACCAACTATGCCGGCTGGCTGGTCACCGCCATCGTGCTGATGGCGGTGTTGACCTTGCTGTTGCCCGAGCGGGAGGACCACTCGCGGCCCGGTCGGGCGGACGACCGCATCCCCTACGCGCTGTACCTGTGGACGTACTTCTCCTCGGTGCTGGCGAACCTGGTGTTCTTCGGGCGCCCGGCGGTGGCCCTGATCGGTGGCATCGGCATGGGCGTGGTGGCGATTCCGCTGGCGTGCCGGCTGCTTCGGGGCCGATGAGCCGGCGTCTCGGGCTCTCCGTCGGCGCGGTAAGCCGGCGTCCTGCGCTTCCCGTCGGCGCGATGAGCCGGCGTCTTGCGCTCCCCGTTGGCTCGGCGGTGACGGCGCTGGGCGCCGCGCTCAGCATCGCCGGAACAGTGCACGCGACGCTGAACTGCCGGCAGCTGCGCCGCCCGCCCGCCGAGCCGCCGATCGTCGCCGAACGGGTGTCGGTGCTGCTGCCGGTGCGCAACGAGGCCGCCCGGATCGCCGCCTGCCTGACGTCGCTGCTGGCCCAGCGGAGCGTGCCCCTGCTGGAGGTGCTGCTGCTCGACGACGGCTCGACAGACGGCACGGCGGGGATCGCGGCGGCGGCGGTCGGCGGCGACCCGCGGGTCCGGATACTGCCCGGCACGCCGCCTCCGGCGGGCTGGCTGGGTAAGCCGCATGCCTGCGCCCAGCTGGCGCGGAGAGCCTCGGGCAGCGTGCTGGTCTTCGTCGACGCCGACGTGGTGCTCGAGCCCGCGGCCGTCGCCGCCAGCGTTGCGCTGCTGCGGACCGCAGGCATGTCCCTGGTCTCCCCCTATCCGCGCCAGCTCGCGATCTCCCCGGCCGAACGGCTGGTGCAGCCGCTGCTGCAGTGGTCCTGGCTGACCACGCTGCCGCTGGCGCTGGCGGAGCGGTCACGTCGGCCGAGCCTGAGCGCCGCGAACGGGCAGCTGCTGTGCGTCGACGCGGACTGCTACCGGCGGGCCGGCGGGCACGGTGCGGTACGCGGGCAGGTGCTCGACGATCTGGCCCTGGCCCGCGAGATCAAGAGCGCCGGCGGCACGGGCGGCTTCGCCGACGGCACGTCGCTGGCGACCTGCCGCATGTACACCGGCTGGAACTCGCTACGCGACGGCTACAGCAAGTCGCTGTGGGCCGCGTGGGGCTCTCCGGCCGGGGCGGCCGCCGCGTGCGCGCTGCTGTTTCTCGCCTACGTCATTCCACCGGTCGCGGCGCTGCGGGGCAGCCGGATCGGCGCGGCCGGATATGCGGCCGCGGTCACCGGCCGGGTGGTCACCGGACGGCGCACCGGCGCCCGCGTGGTGCCGGACGCGCTGGCGCATCCACTGTCGGTGCTCGCGCTGTGCTGGCTCACCGCCCGATCGGTGCTGCTGCACCGGGCCGGGCGGCTGTCCTGGAAGGGCAGGTTGCTGCCGTGAGCCGCATCGTGGTGATCGGTGCCGGCATGGGCGGGCTGGCCGCGGCTGCCCGGCTCGCCACCCTGGGGCACGACGTCACCGTCTGCGAGCAGGCGCCGACCGTCGGCGGAAAGCTGGGGTTGTACGAGCGGGACGGCTTCCGCTTCGACACGGGCCCCTCGCTGCTCACCCTGCCCGCCGCGTTCCGGGACCTGTTCCGCAAGACCGGCCGGCCGCTGGAGAAAGTTCTCGACCTGGTTCCGGTCGATCCGGTAGCCCGGTACCGGTTCGCTGACGGCACCACGCTCGAGATGCCGAACACCAGCCGGCCGGCGATCCGGGCAGCGATGGACGGTGCGTTCGGTTCCGGTGCCGGCGGCGACTGGGACCGCCTGCTCGACCGCGCCGAGGCCATCTGGCAGGCCACCCGCCGGCCGTTCCTCGAGAGCCCGCTCAACGGCGCAGGGGATCTGGCTCGCCAGGCGGTGAAGGTGGGCGACCTGCGGACCGTGGCGCCGTGGCGCACGCTGCGGGGCCTGGGGCGGCAGTACCTGCGGGACCCGCGCCAGCGGATGCTGCTCGATCGGTACGCCACCTACACCGGCTCCGATCCACGGCGGGCTCCCGCGGCCCTGGCCACCGTCCCGTACGTGGAGCAGACGTTCGGCGCCTGGTACATCCCGGGCGGACTGCGGCGCCTCGCCGACGCCACGGCCGAGCGGGCGGTCCGATGCGGGGCAGCGGTGCGCACCGGTGCCGCTGTCCGCGCGGTGACGCTGGACTCCGCCGGCAAGGTCGCGGGCGTGCTGCTCGCCGATGGGGAGCCGCTGGCCGCCCATGTGGTGGTCAGCGACGTCGACGCGGCGACCCTGTACAGCGAGCTGGTGAACGTCCCCGCGCCGCTCGCCCGGCTGCGGCGAGCCACGCCGTCACTTTCCGGCTTCGTGGTGCTGCTGGCGGTGCAGGGCCGTACGCCAGGACTGGCGCACCACAACGTGTTCTTTCCGGCGGAGTACGACGCGGAGTTCGACGACGTGTTCGGGCCGGATCCGGCGCCGGTCCGCGACCCCACGATCTATCTGAGCCGCCCGGACGACCCGGCCGTGCGACCCGACGGGTGCGAGGCATGGTTCCTGCTGGTCAACGCACCTCGGCACGGGCCGGTGGACTGGGACGTCCCCGGCCTCGCCGACCGGTACGCGGACGCGGTTCTGGGCCTGCTGGCCGCCCGCGGTGTGGACGTACGGAACCGGATTCTGTTCCGGACCGTCCGGACCCCGGCCGATCTGCAGCGCGACACCGGCTCACCCGGCGGAGCGATCTACGGGACGTCGTCCAACGGCGCCCGGGCGGCGTTCCTGCGGCCGGCGAACCGCTCTCCCGTGCCCGGCCTGTTCCTGGTCGGCGGGTCGGCGCATCCGGGCGGTGGCCTGCCGCTCGTCACCTTGTCCGCCGCCATCGTCGCCGACCTGATCGGTCCGGCCTGAGTTCAGCGGGCCTCGGCGAGCGCCCGCCGCACGGCGACCAGGAGCTGGCCCAGCCCGACGGCGGTGACGCCGGCGGTTGCAGCCGCGGCCGCCCCGGCGAGCGCACCGGCGTGCGCGGGGCTCAGCCCAGCGGCACCCAGACCGAGGGCGGCGAGTATCACGCGCGTCGGCCGCTCACCAATGGTCACGACGGCGATCTCCCCCATCCCGGCGTTCCCGGCGCGGGCGCGGGTGTACTCCAGCAGAGCGAGACCGCCCGCTCCGGCGACGCACCAGGCGGCCGGCGCCCCCGCGAGCCAGAGAGCGACCAGATATCCGGCGTCAACCGTGCGGTCGGCCAGCGAGTCCAGCACGTAGCCGAATCGGGTGGCTCGTCCGGTCAACACCGCCACCGCCCCGTCCAGCCCGTCCAGCAGCGCCGACGCCACCACCACGACGGCGCCGATCAACGGTCCTCGTCCGCCCATCGCCGCGCAGGCCAGTGCCACGGCGCCGAGCAGTACCCCCCACCCGGTCAGGGCGTTCGGCGACACCCCGCGGACGGCGAGCGGACGGGCCAGCCGATAGGTGAGCCGCAGCCAGCCGGAGATCAGGCGGGAGCCGCGGGGGTCGAGGTCGCCATGCAACGGCGCCCACCGGCGGAAGTACTTCTCGACATCGGGTACCGGCGCCGCCGGCCGCCGGGCGCCGGCGACGCTGCCGGCGAGCAGGGCTGCCGCGGCCGCGGCGATCAGCCCCCAGATTCCGACGCTCGGCACGGGCACAGTGTGGCCCGCCCGGCGATCCCCCGTTCGGCCTATTCCGCCATTTGCCGGACGGGAGCAGGTCCTCTCTGGAAAGCTACCGCCGCAACGCCGCCGGCTCCGGCCGGTTTCTGCTTATGGAAGTCGGCGGGCCCGCCGACAGAAGTTGGACAGGCAGCGTCAGCGGTGCGGCTCCAGCCGTGCAGTGCAGGCGTGTCCAGTGCAGACGTGTAGTGCAGACGTGTAGTGCAGACGTGTAGTGCAGACGTGTAGTGCAGACATGTAGTGCAGACATGTAGTGCAGACATGTAGTGCAGACATGTAGTGCAGACGTGCAGTGCAGACGTGCAGTGCAGACATGCAGTGCAGACATGCAGTGCAGACATGCAGTGCAGACATGCAGTGCAGAGAAGGAGACACGGATGTCCAGCCGCCGCCGCAGGCACCCACTGCCCAGCACCATGACGTTCCTGTCGCCGGATCGCCGCTGGCGAGCGGGTTCGTGCCTGGTGGCCGCCGCGTGGCTGGGCCACGACCTGGCCTCCGGCCCGAGCTCCCCCAACGGGACGATCATCGGCGTGCTGCTGGTGGCCGGCCTGCTGGTGGTGGCGTGGCGGATCTTCCACAAGCGCCTCACGGTGGACGAGACCGGCCTGACCGACGAGCGCATCGCCTCCGTCCGCCACATCGAGTGGTCGGAGATCTCCGAACTCACCGTGGGTCGGCCGAGCGGGCTGTGGGGCGGTTACTGCGTCCAGGCCGTCCGGCACGACGGCGAGGTGTTCGACGTGCTGGCCCTGCGCGCGTACCGGCTGAGCCCGTCCGCCTGGCACCTCGACGAGCTGCACCGCGCGGTCTGGACCATGCACGCCATGGCGACCAGCCGCATCTGACCGGCAGACGGCGCCGGGCAGACAGCTCGGCCAGCGCCGGTCGGTAGCCGGCCGGAACGGGTCAGACGGGCAGCGACCGCCGGTCGTGCAGCCCCATGCGCTGATAGATCTCGCGCGTGGCGGTGGACCGGTTGAGCGTGTAGAAGTGCAGCCCGGGCGCGCCGCCGGCGAGCAGCTCGTCACACAACTCCGAGGCGAACTCCACGCCGATCGCCCGTACCGCCAGCGGGTCGTCCTCCACCTCCAGCAGGCGGGCAGCGAGCGCCGGCGGAAACTTCGCGCCGGACAGCTCAGCCATCCGCTGGATCTGCTTCACGTTGGTCACCGGCATGATCCCGGGAATGATCGGGATGTCGCAGCCGTACCGGGCCGCGCGCTCGACCAGTGCGAAGTAATCGGCGGCGGTGAAGAACAGCTGGGTGATCGCGAAGTCCGCGCCCGCGGCGCACTTGGCCGCCAGGTAGCGGGCGTCGCTGTCCAGATCCGGCGCCTCCGGGTGCTTCTCCGGAAAGGCCGCCACCCCCACGCTGAAGTCGCCGAGCTGGCGTAGCAGGCGCACGAGCTCCTCGGCGTAGGCCAGACCCTCGGGGTGCGGCTCCCATGCGGCGTTCACGCCGCCCGGCGGGTCACCCCGCAACGCCAATACGTTGCGCACCCCTGCCGCGGCGTACGAGCCGATGATCTGGCGCAGCTCCGACCGCGAGGAGCCGACACAGGTCAGGTGGCCCATCGGCGTGAGGGTGGTCTCGTTGGCGATCCGCTCCGTCACCCGAATGGTGCGGTCCCGCGTCGACCCGCCGGCGCCGTACGTCACCGACACGAAGGTGGGCGCCAGCGGCTCGAGCTCCCGCAGCGCCCGCCACAGCTGCCGCTCCCCCTCGTCCGTCTTCGGCGGGAAGAATTCGAAGGAGAACGACCGCTCGCCGCGGGCAAGCAGGTCCCGGATGGCGACCGAACGTGGCGACATTCCATGAGGCTAACCGACCTGCTGTGCCCGATACTGCGACGAACGCCGTAGCGGAGCTTCGTTTCTGCCCGTCCAGCAGGGAGCAGGGAGATTGCGTGACCACCGGAATCCGACCTCCCAGCTCGGCCGACCTCAGCGACCTGCGGGCCCGCATCCACGACGAGCTGGCGGACTTCCTCGCCACGTCCAGCGCGGTGCTCGCCGAGATCGGCTCCGACCTGGACCCGATGGCGGACGCGATCGCCGAGTTCCTGCTCACCGGCGGCAAGCGCCTGCGTCCGGCGTTCTGCTACTGGGGATGGCGCGGCGCCGGCGGCCCCGACTGCGACGAGATCGTGCGGGCGGCGGCGGCGCTGGAGATGCTGCAGGCCTGCGCGCTGATCCACGACGACGTGATGGACGCCTCGGACAGCCGGCGCGGCCGGCCGGCGGTGCACCGCCGGTTCTCCAAGCTGCACCGGCGCCGGGGCTGGCAGGGCGATGCCGATCACTTCGGTGAGTCGGCGGCGATCCTGCTCGGCGACCTGGCCCTGATCTGGGCGGATCAGATGCTCAACACCTGCGGCCTGCCCGAGCCGGCGGTGCGGGCGGCGGCTCCGGCGTATGACCTGATGCGGGTCGAGCTGATGGCCGGTCAGTACCTCGATCTGCTGGAGCAGGTCTCCGGCCCCGGCAGCGTGGAGAGCGCGCTGCGGGTGGCGCGGTACAAGAGCGCCAAGTACACGATCGAACGACCGCTGCACATGGGTGCGGCCCTGGCGGGCGCGACGCCGGCGTTGCTCGCCACGTACACCGGGTACGGGCTGCCGCTCGGCGAGGCGTTCCAGCTGCGCGACGACGTCCTCGGGGTCTTCGGTGACCCGGACGTCACCGGCAAACCGGCCGGTGACGACCTGCGGGAAGGCAAGCGGACCGCGATGGTCGCGCTCGCGCTGTCCGCCGCGACGCCGGCCCAGGCCGAGATCGTGCAGCGGCATCTGGGCAATCCGGAGCTGGACCCGACCGGCGTGGAGGAGATGCGCACGGTGCTGACCGACACCGGCGCCCTTGCCTCGGTGGAGCGGCTGATCGACGATCTGCTGGGCCGGGCGCTGGACGCGCTCTCCGACGGCCCGGTGGAGCCGGAGGCCCGGGACGTGCTCGAACGGCTGGCGTACGCCGCCACCGCGCGGGTCGGCTGACGACCGCCGGTCATGCGCACGGTTACCGGCCCCACCGACTCCGTGGTCATCGTGGGCGCCGGCCTCGGCGGCCTGTCTGCGGCGCTGCGCCTGGCCGGGGCCGGCCGCCGGGTCACCGTCGTCGAGCGGGAAACGCACCCGGGTGGCCGGGCCGGGGTGCTCGAGGACTCGGGGTACCGGTTCGACACCGGCCCGACCGTGCTCACCATGCCGGATCTGATCGCGGACGCGCTCGACTGCGTCGGCGAGCGGCTCGAGGACTGGCTGGAGCTCTCCCCGGTCGACCCGCTGTACCGGGCGTACTACCCGGACGGCTCGACGCTGGACGTGCGCGCCGACGCCGACGCCATGTCCGAGGAGATCTCCCGCGTCTGCGGTCCGGCCGAGGCGGCCGGCTACCGGCGGTATGTCGCGTTCGTGTCCGCCCTGTACCGGTCGGAGATGCGGACGTTCATCGACCGCAACATCGACTCGCCGCTGGATCTGCTGCGCCCGGACCTGGCTCGCCTGGCGGCGCTCGGCGGGTTCCGCCGGCTGGCGCCGAAGGTCGGCCAGTACCTGAAGGACCCTCGCACGCGACGGGTGTTCTCCTTCCAGTCGATGTACGCCGGGCTCTCGCCGTACGACGCCCTGGCCATCTACGCCGTCATCGCCTACATGGACTCCGTCGCCGGGGTGTACTTCCCGCGCGGCGGCATGCATGCGGTACCGCGGGCGCTCGCCGGCGCGGCGGCCAAGCACGGCGTCACGTTCCGATACGGCACGGCGGTGTCGCGGGTGGAGATCTCGGGCGGCCGGGCCACCGCTGTTATCACCGCTGACGGCGAGCGCATCCCGGCCGACGTGGTGATTCTCAACCCCGACCTGCCGGCCGCCTACCGCCAGCTGCTGCCTCCGGAGCTGGCCCCGCCCCGGCTACGGCGCCTGACGTACTCCCCGTCGTGCTTCCTGCTGCTGGCCGGCTCGCGAGCCGCCTATCCGGCAACGGCGCATCACAACATCCACTTCGGCCGGTCCTGGCGAGGCGTCTTCGACGAGTTGATCGACCGGCGCCAGCTGATGAGTGACCCGTCGCTGCTGGTCACGGTGCCGACCCGCTCCGACCCCTCCCTCGCCCCACCGGACCGGCACAGCTACTACGTCCTGGTCCCCACGCCGAACCTGGACGCGCCCCTGGACTGGTCCCGGATCGGGCCTCGCTATCGCGACGAGGTCGTCGAGGAGCTCGGACGTCGCGGATACGTCGGCTTCGGCGAGGGCATCGAGGTGGAGCACGTCACGACGCCCGCTGACTGGCAGGCCCGGGGAATGGAGCGCGGCGCGCCGTTCGCGGCGGCGCACACCTTTTTCCAGACCGGCCCGTTCCGGCCGGCCAACCTGGCCCCCGGCGTCGCGAACCTGGTCTTCACCGGCTCCGGAACACAGCCTGGAGTCGGCGTGCCCATGGTGCTGATCAGCGGCCGGCTCGCCGCCGAGCGGGTGCTGGGCCGCGACCGCGCGTACCGGTCGCGGGCCCTGAGCTGAATCCGAGCGGCCGCACCATCCGGCGTCTACGAGAGAGACCGGCGTCGCCCGAGGGCTAAAGGTTTCCCCCGGATGGCCGATTGAGGGCGCATGAGTGCCAATGTCTCGGCAGTCGCGAACCTCGTCGTGTCGCTGGTCTACTTTGCGATCACGGCCGCCATCCTGGTGCCGTTGCTGCGTTCCGGTGAGGCGGGACGCAACCGGCTCGGGCTGGCCACCGCCGCCATCTTCTTCAGCTGCGCCGTTGGTCACGGCTTGCACGTTCTCACGGCACTGCCCGCCACTGCGCTCGGCTCAGGCAACACCACCCACGAATTCGGCTGGCCCCAGGCCGCCTGGGACGTGGTGTCGGCGACCATCGGCGTCTACTACTGGACGATGCGTCGGACCTACGGGGCGCTGATGCAGGGCGCGGCCCTGTTCGAGGACCTGCAGCAGCGCCAGCGCTTCGCTGACCTGGAGCGCCAGGTGGCGGTGGCCGAGGCCCGCGCCGACGCGGAGCGTGAGCGGGACGCCCATGCCGCCATGCTGAAAGCGGTGATCGCCAACAGCCAGTCGGCGATCTACGTCAAGGATCTGGACGGCCGGTACCTGATGGCGAACGAGA
>JALYNC010000004.1 GCA_030773415.1 Actinomycetota bacterium | reverse complement strand
GGCGCACACGATCTGCGCCGGTCGCACGAGCCGCTCCAGTAAACGGCGCGGATCCGCGCCCGTACCGCCACGCCGAACAACGGTTTGCTTACGACAGCGGACAACACTGGTCCGTCTGCTATATGGTCACCGCCGCTGGTGAGAGGCGCCAGTGCGATGATCGAGGTGCGGTGCAGGAGAGGCCCCACCGCACCGGGGTCGGGATTTTCCGATTCGCACCACCGCCGGGCGCAGGACTCTCTAGAGTCCTGGCACGGCGCGCACGACGTAAATCCATCAGGGAGAACGTGTCCAAGGAGAATCGCTGTGGACAGTATCGACAAGCCGGGAGGCCCCACCGAGGGGAGTTCCGGCAGTCACGCTCTTGGTAATACCAGCAACACTGCTGTGGATGAGCGTTTCTATGACGCTCCCGGAAAGGGCATCGACGCGATGCCGATCCGGCCCCTGCCCGAGGCTCCGGCCTCGGTGCACATCATCGGCCCGGCCATGGTGCTCGTTGCACTCGGCGTCGGCCTCGGTGAGACCTTCCTCTGGCCGCGTCTGGTGCTGCTGTTCGGCCCGGAGATTCGCTGGCTGTTCCTCGTCGGCGTCTCGCTGCAGGCCGTCGTCATGCTTGAGATGTCGCGTTACGCGATGGCAACCGGAGAGAGCATCTTCTTCGGCGCCGCCCGCGTGTTCAAGCCGCTGATGTGGTTCTTCTTCATCACGGCGTTCCTGGTCTACATCTGGCCGGGCCACATGGCCGCCGGCGCGACCGCGCTGGAGAAGGTCACGGGCATCCCGTGGCTCGTCTCGGCCATCATCGGCCTGATCTCCATCGGTGTGATCTTCAGCTTCGCGAAGACGGTCTACAACCTTCTCGAGAACCTGCTGTCGGTCCTCATCGGCTTCCTGGTCGTCAGCTCCGCGATCACCGCGGCCCTGGTCGGTAACGTCGCCGACCTGGTCAGCTCACTCACCGGTCTGTTCAACTTCGGCTACTTCCCGGCCGAGGCGCAGAGCGCGGAGTTCTTCCCCGTGGTCGTCGGCGCGATCGCGTTCGCCGGTCCGTCGGGCATGCAGCAGATGTGGTACACGCTGTGGCTGCGTGACAAGGGATCCGGCATGGGTGTGCACCTGCCCGCCATCAAGGGCCTCGCGCACTCCGATGAGGAGGCGAAGATGCCCTCCCGCGGTTTCATGTTCGACACGTCCGACGATGACGAGATGCGCAAGTGGAAGGGCTGGCGCTCATGGGTCACCGTGGACGCGCTCGTGCTGTTCTGGGGTATCACCATGCTGGTGACGGTCATCTTCACCATCCTGGCGCAGGCTGCTGCCCGCGAGGAGCCGAACGTCCGCGAGCTCATCCGTACCGGTGAGCGTGACGTGGCCCTCGAGGCCATGGCCGGCGCCTTCGCCTCGGCCGGTGGCGAGATCCTGGGCACGCTCTTCTTCCTCATGATCTCGGTCGTGGGCTGGAAGGGCAGCATGGGTATCTTCGACGCGTTCTCGCGTGGCCAGGCTGACATGACGTACTTCTTCATCCCGGGTGCCCAGCGGTTCAAGATGGGTCACATCTACTTCGCCTGGCTCTGGGGCGTCATTCTCTTCGGAATCGTCACGCTGCTCACCATGGGCGAGACGGACGGTCCGGAGCAGATCCTGGACGTGCTCGCGTTCCTGTCCACCTTCGCGATGGGTGCCTACTGCGTCGTCCTGCTGCTGGTGAACAACATCGTTCTGCCGAAGCGGATTCGGCCCAACATGCTCGTCAACGGGATCCTGGCCTTCGGTGCATTCTTCTACCTGGGCATGCTGTTCTACAGCCTCTTCAGGTTCGGCGTTGTGGTCGGCTAGTCGATGAGATCTCCCCGCGAGACCGCGGAGCTGTTGCTCCCGGGCTTCATCATCGGACTAGTCGCCGGCGTGGTGGCCGGGGGACTTGCCGCAATCAGTGGCCTGTCCACCGCTCACATCCTGGTGTCCGCGTTCGGATTCGGACTGCCGCTGGCGGTGCTCGGTGCCGGTTACAGCGCAATCCTGGCCTCCGGTCGCATCCGCATGGGTGGGATCGCGCCGGCCGCGCTGTACTGGGCGATCGGTTTCCCGATCGCACGGTTGGTGCACGAGTCGGCCGTCGACGCGGTCTTCCCGAACCAGGGCCTGTCGGCCGTCGGTCCGGTCCTGCCCTGGCTGCTTCTCATGGCCGTGCTCTCGACGGGGTGGACGATCGGCTTCATGTGGTTGCACGAACACCTCGCGCCCTACTGGTGGCTCCGCATTCGGGACCACAACGCACGAGCGAACTCGTACGTGGAGGGCTACATGTCACAGGCGGTGAAGCTCCAGCACCAGAAGGAGTCGCGCCGTCGCTCAAAAAGTAAGGCGCAGCCGGTCAGCTGATCGCATCTGCCGCGGCATCTGAGGTAGGCAAGGGGCCATCCCCGTCGGATACTCGACGGGGATGGCCCCTTGGTCGTGTGGGCCTGGCGCCGCCCGACCCGCTGCTGAGGGGGCGCCCCTCACGGGGCGGCGGCGACGGATCTAGTTGCGCCGCAAGGCCATTGCATACTGTCTACCGCTCACGCCGGAAACCGGATAGACTGCCCCGAACTTGCAGGGGAGTAATCCCTCGCGTGGGCGTCGTCATCACGGCAGCCTCCAATCCGCGCCGCGGTAGGAGGTGTCCGGCGTCCGCGGTCGCGGCCAAGCCGCCGACGGACGAGACCTCAGGTTGGATCTCGTGCCGTCGACCGGAGGTTTCCTTGCCGCAACAATTGGACGTGCCGCTCTGGGTCTGGATAGCGACCCTTGGGGCGTTCTTGGCGATCGTCATCGCCGACCTGGCCTACGCGATCGTCAGGCCGCACCTGATCGGGGCCAAGGAAGCAGCGATCTGGGTGCTGTTCTACGTCGGGCTCGCGGCCGCCTTCGGCGTCGGGATCCTGTCCTTCGGTGGTACCGCGGCAGGCGCGGAGTTCGCCGCCGGCTACATCACCGAGTACAGCCTCAGCATCGACAACCTGTTCGTGTTCGTGATCATCATCACGAAGTTCGCGGTTCCCGACGCCTACGTCAACAAGGTGCTGATCATCGGTATCGCGTTGTCGCTGGTTCTGCGAGGGGTGTTCATCGCCCTGGGCGCGGCCGCCATCGAGCGGTTCAGCTGGACGTTCTACTTCTTCGGCGCCCTGCTGATCTACACCGCGTACAAGCTGGCCACGGAGAAGGAAGAGGAGGGCAACGACTTTTCCGAGAGCCCGATGATCAAGGCGATCCAGAAGGTCATCCCCACCAGCGCCCACTACTCCGGCGGTGGCTTTCGGACGGTCGAGAACGGCAAGAAGATGTTCACGCCGCTCATGATCGTGATGGTGGCGATCATGCTGGCGAACGTCGTGTTCGCGCTGGACTCCATTCCGGCGATCTTCGGTCTGACGAAGGACCCGTTCATCGTCTTCACGGCCAACGCCTTCGCCCTCATGGGACTGCGCCAGCTGTACTTCCTCATCGGTGACCTGCTGCAGCGGCTGCGCTACCTCAGCTACGGCCTGGCGGTCATCCTCGGCTTCATCGGCGTCAAGCTGATCTTCGAGGCGCTGCACGGTTCGCACATCGAGAACGTCGGGCCGATCCCGATCCCGACGATCGGCATCGCGGTTTCCCTGGGCTTCATCGTGGCGACCCTGGTGATCACCACCGTGCTCAGCCTCATGGCCGCCAAGAAGGACCCGCACGGCGGTCACCACCTGCCGCCGGCCGCGGCGACTGCTTCCACGCCGAACCCGCTCAAGCACGAGGCCGAGCAGACTGACTACACCAACACTCCGGTCCACGGCGACGAGCCCCGGCTGTAGTTTCCAGCTTCGCCGGGCGGTCCCACCTCCTGGAGCACGACACAGCAGCCCGCCCCGGATCCATCGGATCCGGGGCGGGCTGTTTGTTGTTCGCGGCGCCTCACCCAGCCCGACCGTCGGCGGGACGTAGCCGGGCGCGCGGACATCGGGGGCACAGGACAACCCTCGCTGTAGCTCAAGAGCCAGCCAGCGGCAGCGGGTCAACGGCGGGGGCCAGCCCGAAGACGGGAGCCACTGCCCGGGCGTTCCGGCCGAGGAGGAGTAGCTCTCAGTCGAGGAACAGGGCCACACCCCTGGCAGAAAGGTTCCGGCCGCAGCGGCGCGCATCGAGCGCGCTGGGGCGTACAGGATGCGACGACGGCGCCTGCCGGATACTTCAGCCGGCTTTCAGCAGGCCGGCGCGTCGGCAACGGCCGCGCCAGCCGCTTCCAGGCGGGCGTGGTAAACGGCGCGGGTGCGTTCGGTGTGCCGACGCATCACTACGGCAGCCTCGTCCTCGTCCCTGGACGCGATGGCCCGGATGAGGGCCGCGTGCTCGTCCCACGCCTCCAGGCCACGGGATCTGGCGATGGGGGTGTAGTACCAGCGCACCCGGCGGTCCACCATCGAGCTGAGCTCGCACAGCACCCCGTTGCCGGACAGGGCGACGACACAGGAGTGCAGCTCGGCGTTGGCCACCACCAGACGGTCCTGGTCGTTCGCCGACAAGGCGGCCTCGCCGGCCGCTTGCAGCTCCCACAACCGCTTGACGTCCGCGTCGGTGGCCGTCCGAGCGGCCAGTCGCGCCGCCTCCGTCTCCAGCAGGGTGCGGACCGTGAGCAGGTCGTCCGCCTCCCGGTCGGTCGGGGTGTGCACGAAGGCGCCCTGGGCAGGCTTGAGATCCACCCAGCCCTCGGTCTGCAGGCGCTGCAGCGCCTCGCGCACCGGCTGCCTGCTCACGCCGAGCTGACCGGCCAGCTCGCTCTCCACCAGGTGTTGCCCTGGCCGCAGCGCCCGCTTGACGATCAGGTCGGCAAGCGCCTCGTACACGGCCTGCCGCAGGGGTGCCGCACGTTGCAGAGGCTGCGGGACGCTCGGGGGACTCACCGCAGCGGCGGAGCGTACGCGCGGGCGGCCGCTGCGGACCGGCTTGGCGTCTTCGGTCCGGGCCGCTTCCACTGTCACGTCGTCCATGGCGTGCACCCCCGAACTTCCCCAGACGGCACCGGTCGGCCTGCCGGTCCTGCTGCTGCGCAAATCCGCAGATGTGTATTCAGAATACAACCGACCGTCCGGCGCATGCCGGCTATCGCCGCTGCCCCGTCCGCCGCCCCACCGCCGCCCACCGCCGATTGCACTGCAGGTGCCGACCGCTAGGCTCGGCTCCCACTGAGGACGTCGGCCGGGATGCACCCGCGCCGCGCGTCCGCTCTTGTGACCGCCCGAGAACCGCTGTTAGATTGCATACACTTTCGCAGCGCTCGACAGACTCGACAGAACGGGGCACCACGTGAAGGTCGCAGTACTTGGAGCTGGCGCCATCGGGGCGTATGTCGGAGCCGCGCTGCACCGTGCCGGCGTCGAGGTCCACCTGATCGCCCGCGGCGCCCACCTCGAGGCCATGCGCGCGAACGGTGTTCAGGTGTTGAGCGAGCGCGGGGACTTCGTGGCGCACCCGAACGCGACCGCCGATCCCTCGGAAGTGGGTCCGGTCGATTACGTCTTCCTCGGACTCAAGGCCCACAGCTATGCGTCGGCGGGGCCGCTGCTCCAGCCGCTCTACGACGACAACACGGCTGTGATCGCGGCGCAGAACGGCATTCCGTGGTGGTACTTCCACGGTCTGCACGGCCACCCGCTGGAGGGCCGCCGGGTGGAGACCGTTGACCCGGACGGCGCCGTCAGCCGCGTGATCCCGGTCGAGCGGGCCATCGGTTGCGTCGTGTACTGCGCCACCGAGATCGAGCGTCCCGGTGTGATCCGGCATCTGGAGGGCACCCGCTTCTCGATCGGTGAGCCGGACCAGACCATCTCCGAGCGCTGCCTGAAGTTCAGCGAGGCGATGGTGGCCGGCGGCTTGAAGGCCCCGGTCGAGCCGAACCTGCGCGACGACATCTGGATCAAGCTGATGGGCAACGTGTCCTTCAACCCGCTGAGCGCGCTCACCCGCGGCACCATGGCGGACATCGCACGCCACCCGGGCACCCGTCAGGTCGTCATGGAGATGATGCAGGAGACCCTGGCGATCGCCGCCAAGGCCGGCAGCACGCCCCAGATGTCCATCGAGAAGCGACTGGACGGGGCGGAGCGCGTGGGTCACCACAAGACATCGACGCTGATGGACCTCGAGGCGGGCAAGCAGCTGGAGATCGACGCGCTGACCGGCGCGGTCGTCGAGCTGGCCGAGATCACCGGTGTGGACGCCCCGACGCTGCGTCACATCCACGCCTGTGTGGATCTGCTGGACATAAAGGTCAGCGGCGGCAGCAGCCCGGCGCCGGCGCCGGCAACCGCCTCGGCCTGACCACGCCCCGCGCCTCGCGGGGTCGTATGATTGAGCAGCTTGGGCAGTGTGGTCACCCGGTCGCACTGCCGCACTGAGCAGCCCGGTGGTCGCCGGATGTGCTGCCTAGAGAACCGCAACGCCCGGGCACGGGCAGGCGCGTGCAACAGGAGAGGGTTTCGACATGCCATACGGCGCGACGAAGGCAAAGCCCAGCGATCCGTACATCCGGATCGCCGAGCCCATGGTCCGCGAGAACGGCGAGCTGCGCCCCGCTTCCTGGGAGGAGGCGCTCGACGTCGCGGCCGAGGGTTTCCGCCGCAACAAGGAGCAGCACGGCCCGGACGCGTTCGGCATGTTCTCGTGCTCCCGCGCCACCAACGAGATGAACTTCGTGGCGCAGAAGTTCACCCGTGCGGCGATCGGCACGAACAACATCGACTCCTGCAACCGAACTTGACACGCTCCTAGCGTCGCCGGTCTGGCGGCAGCGTTTGGTGCAGGTGGCGGCACGTCCTCCTACCGTGAGGTAGAAGAGGCAGACGTCATCATCATGTGGGGTTCCAACGCGCGGGACACCCACCCGATCTTCTTCCATCACGTGCTCAAGGGCATCCGGAACGGCGCCAAGATGTACACCGTCGATCCGCGCCGCACCAACACGGCCAGGTGGGCCGATGGCTGGCTGCCGCTGAACGTCGGCACCGACATCCCGCTCGCGTACGCGATCGGCCGGGAGATCATCCACGCCGGGCTGGCAAACCAGGCGTTCATCGAGCGGGCGACCAGCGGCTACGAGGACTACGCGCAGGCCGTCGAGCCGTGGACCCTCGAGGCCGCGGAGAAGGAGACCGGTGTTCCGGCCGACCTGATTCGCGAGCTCGCCCACGCGTACGCCAAGGCTGACCGGGCGCAGCTGTGCTGGACGCTCGGCATCACCGAGCACCACAACGGCACCGACAACGTGAAGTCTCTGATCAACCTGTCGATCCTGACCGGCCACGTCGGCAAGTACGGGTCGGGCCTGAGCCCGCTTCGCGGTCAGAACAACGTGCAGGGTGGCGGCGACATGGGCGCCATCCCGAACCGCCTCGCGGGACTGCAGGACATCCTCAACCCGGAGGATCGGGAGAAGTTCGAGCGGCGGTGGGGCTGCAAGATTCCGGCGCGCTATGGCTCCACCCTCACCCAGATGTTCGAGGCGATGGACGAGGGTCACCTGACCGCCGTCTACTGCGTCGGCGAGAACCCGGCACAGTCCGAAGCCGACGCCAACGCCACCATCCGCCGGCTCACCGGCCTGGACCACCTGGTCGTGCAGGACATCTTCATGACCAAGACGGCACAGCTCGCGGACGTCGTCTTCCCGGCCAGCGCCTCCTGGTGCGAGACCGAGGGGACGTTCACCAACAGTGAGCGCCGGGTCCAGCGGGTGCGCAAGGCCATCGAGGCACCGGAGGGTGCTCGGGACGACATCTGGATCATCTCGCAGCTGGCTCGGCGGCTCGGGTACGACATGAACTACCAGAGCTCCGAGGAGGTCTGGAACGAGTTGCGCGAGCTTTCTCCGGCCTTCTACGGGATGACGTACCAGCGCCTGGAGGAGCTGGGCGGGATCCAGTGGCCGTGCTTCGACCTGGACACGCTGGAGCCGTCGTTCCTGCACGGCCGGCTCTGGGAGGACGACGCCGACAAGCGGGGGCGTCCCGCGGCCTTCTCCATTCCGCGCCACTCGCTGCCCGTGGACAAGCTCGACGACGAGTTCCCGCTGCGGATGACGACCGGCCGCCGGCTGGACTCGTACAACACCGGTGTCCAGTCTCAGGGCTTCGTGTCGCCCATGCGGCGCGGCGAGTCGATCGACCTCTCGCCCGAGGACGCCAAGGCACTGGGTGTCGAGGACGCCGAGCGAGTCAAGATTTCGTCGCGCCGCGGGTCGGTCTACGCTCCGGTCCGGGTCGATCCAGCGCTCAAGCCGGGTCTGTCGTTCATGACGTTCCACTTTCCGGACGAGGTGGACGTCAACCAGCTCACGATCGAGGCCACCTGCCCGATCGCGGGCACGGCAGAGTACAAGGCCACGGCGATTCGGATCGACAAGCTCGATCCGAACGACCCGGCGGCCCAGGAGCCGTCAAGAGAACAGCGGCGTGAGCTGCTGTCGACAGTCGCCGTCAGCTAACTGCACGAAGAAGGATCTCCGTGGATCTGCACTTCCTCAGCGCCAAGCCGACCGACGCCGAAAAGGCGGCGGTGGATGGCCTGCTCGGCCCTCCCACCTCCGGGTGGGAGGGTGGCGACCGTGGGTCGGACGACTGGACCGTCACCCGTGGCGGTCACAGCGCCCGCAGCCGCCGCGACCTGCTGCTGCCCGCCCTGCACGCGGTCAACGATCGCGTGGGCTGGACCAGCCAGGGTGCGCTGAACTACATCTGCCAGCGGCTGTCGGTGCCGCCGGCGGACGCCTACGGCGTGGCGAGCTTCTACGCGCTGTTCGCCCTGCACAAGCGGCCGTCCCGGGTGGTTCACCTGTGCACCGATGTCGGCTGCATGCCGCGCGGGGTGACCGCTGTCCGGGAGGCCCTGGAGAGTTCGATCGGTCACCACGGGGAGGACAAGGACGGCGTGGTGTGGCACGAGAGCCCCTGTCTCGGGCTCTGCGAGCGAGCCCCGGCGGCGTGGGTCTTCGAGGCGGGTGACCCCCGCCGCGAGCAGGCGCTAGCCCCCGTGACGCCGGAGCAGGCCGTGGCCGTTGCCCGCGGGACGCTCACCGCGGCGGAGCCGGAGCCGGCGGCGGAGTTCTCGGTGCCGCAGGCCGGCGACCCGGATCTGGTGCTGCTGCGCCGGGTCGGTGTCGCGGACCCGACCAGTCTGGACGACTACCGGGCCCACGGCGGGTATGTGGCGCTGCGCAACGCTCTCGCGCTCGGGCCGGCCGGGGTGATCCGCGAGGTGACGGACGCCAAGCTGGTCGGTCGCGGCGGCGCCGCCTTCCCGACCGGGCGCAAGTGGGACGCCGTGGCGCGGATGCCCGACGACCCGCACTACCTGGTCTGCAACGCGGACGAGAGTGAGCCGGGCACCTTTAAGGACCGGGTCATCATGGAGGGCGACCCCTACGCCCTCATCGAGGCCATGACGGTCGCCGGTTACGCGACCGGCTGTGTCCGCGGATACCTGTACATCCGCGGTGAGTACTCCCGCGCCACCCAGCGGCTCCAGCACGCGATCGACGAGGCGCGCGCCCGCGGCTTTCTCGGCGAGAACATCTTCGACAAGGGCTACAACTTCGAGATCGAGATCCGTCGCGGCGCGGGCGCCTACATCTGTGGCGAGGAGACCGCGATCTTCAGCTCGATCGAGGGGCTGCGGGGCGAGCCGCGGACCAAGCCGCCGTTCCCGGTGGAGCGTGGCCTGTTCAACAAGCCGACGCTGGTCAACAACGTCGAGACCCTGGTCAACGTGCTGCCCATCCTGACGATGGGTGGCCCGGGGTACGCCGCGATCGGCACCGCGGGCTCCACCGGCCCGAAGCTGTTCTGTGTGTCCGGATCGGTGCAGCGCCCGGGCTGCTACGAGATGCCGTTCGGCGCCACGCTCCGCGAGCTGATGGAGCTGGCCGGCATGCCTGAGCGCCCGCTCAAGACGGTCTTGATGGGCGGTGCCGCAGGTAGCTTCGTGCGCGGCGACGAGCTGGATATTCCGCTCACCTTCGAGGGCACGCGTGACGCCGGCACCACTTTGGGCTCTGGCGTGGTGCTGGCGCTCGACGACTCCGTCGACATGGGCGACATCCTGCTGCGCATCGCCGGCTTCTTCCGCGACGAGTCCTGCGGGCAGTGCGTGCCGTGCCGCGTCGGCACGGTCCGCCAGGAGGAGGCCCTCGCACGGATCACCGCCGGCAAGACCCTCGGTACGCCGGCCGACGACCTGGCGCTGTTGCGCGAGGTCGGCCAGGTCATGAAGGATGCATCCATCTGCGGGCTGGGGCAGACTGCATGGAGCGCGGTTGAATCAGCCATCGACCGTCTCCGAGTTTTCGAGGAGTCGAAGTAGTGACCGTCACTGAACTGGGTCTTCCCCTGCGTCTGGTCGATTTTGAGCTGGACGGGCAGACCGTCCGCGTTCCGGAGGGCTCGACGATCCTCGAGGCCTGCACCGCCGTGGGCACCGAGATCCCGACGCTGTGTTACGGCGACACCCTCGCGCCGGTGAACGCCTGCCGGGTCTGCATGGTGGAGGTCGAGGGTGCTCGTACCCTGATCCCGTCGTGCTCCCGCAAGGTGGAGCCGGGCATGAAGGTGCACACCGATACCGAGCGCGCCAAGCACAGCCGCAAGCTGGTGCTTGAACTGCTCGGCTCCTCGACGGATCTGTCCACCACCCCCAAGGTCGACGACTGGTACGGCGACTACGAGGCCAAGCCCGAGCGCTTCGGGCCGCAGGCCGCCGTGGCCGACTCCGCCGAGCGGGACGCACGGGAGGCGGGCCGGCACAACGAGCACGACGGCAGCCTCGCCGACACCGTTCTGCAGCCGCCGAAGCTGGACAACAACCTGTACGTCCGCGAGTACGGCAAGTGCATCCTGTGCTACAAGTGCGTCGACGCCTGCGGTGAGCAGTGGCAGAACACCTTCGCCATCGCCATCGCCGGTCGCGGCTTCGACGCGCGGGTGTCCACCGAGTTCGCGCTGCCACTGCCGGACTCGGCCTGTGTGTACTGCGGAAACTGCGTCGAGGTGTGCCCGACCGGTGCGCTGAGCACCAAGCGGGAGTTCGACCTGCGTGAGGCGGGGGACTTCGACCCGTCGCGGCAGCACACCACCACGACGGTGTGTGCGTACTGCGGTGTGGGATGCAACCTGCAGCTCCACGTGCAGGACAACAACATCTTCAAGGTGACCTCACCGCACCAGCACAGCGTCACGCACGGAAACCTGTGCATTAAGGGGCGCTTCGGCTACCAGCACGCGCAGAACCGCAAGGGCGAGAAGCGATCCACCGAGGTACGCGACCAGCCGATGACCCATGTCGAGGCCGGGGACGGCGACGGGGTCGGTCCGGTGTCGGGCCCGACCTGAGCCCTTCGGGCACGGTCTCCGGCGGCACCCGCCTCGCGTTCGTCGCGAGTG
>JALYNC010000003.1 GCA_030773415.1 Actinomycetota bacterium | reverse complement strand
GTCCGGACGGGAAGACGCATTCCAAGACCTTCCCTACCGCTCGCGAGGCGAGCGATTGGGTTGTCTCCAACAAGGAGCATCAGCGAGTTGGTGCGTGGGTCAGCCCGGACGGTGGCCGCACCCTGCTGGGGGAGTGGGCGGACAGATGGGCCGCTACACGGGTGGACGTGCGGCCCAGCACTGCCGCGCGCGATCTGTCGTACACCGAGAACCACATCAAGCCTGCATTTGGAAACCTACGGCTCGACAGTATCGATCAAACCGACGTTCGGGAGTGGGTCGCTCGCCTGTGCAGGCGCGGTCTTGCTCCCGCGACAGTGCAGAAGGCATACCAAATCCTCGCGCAGATCATGGGGGCAGCGGTGGACGCGAAGGTGATCCGCGTGTCGCCCTGCTACAACGTCCCGCTACCGAAGGTCGAGCGGGAGGAGATGCGATTCCTTAACCCGGGCGAGATTGACCGGCTCGTCTTTGCTCTAGCGGAGCCGAGGGACCAAGCGTTGGTGCTGCTCGGCTGCTACGGCGGGCTACGCATCGGGGAACTAGCTGGCCTGAACCGTCAGCACGTGGAGCTGGACAAGGGCCGTGTGCGGGTCGCGCAGGCGGCGGTTGAGGTTCGCGGGCACGTGTCCCTACAGCCGCCCAAAACTAAGGCGGGACGCCGGACGATTCCCCTCCCGCGCACGGTAGTGGAATCGCTGCGGTACGTCCTCGCAAAGCACGCCGCTCCCGAGCCGGAAGCTCCACTCTTCGCAACGTTCGGTACGACAAAGAATCAAGTCCACAAAGGCGAGCGGCTGCGTCCGAACAACTGGCGGCGGACGACCTGGGTACCGGCGGTGAAAGCTGCCGGTCTTGACCCGCTACGCATACACGACATGCGCCACACCGCCGTGGCGTTGTGGATCGCCACCGGGGCACCCGCGCTGCAGGTGAGTAGGCGGGCAGGGCACTCGTCGGTGTCCTTCACGCTCGACCGCTACGGCCACCTGTACGAGGAGGCCGACGACGCCCTCACAGCCAGGCTGGAACGCTTCCTCGCTGGCTCGAAGCCGGTTGCTGTGGGTGACGAGTACGGGCAGGTGATTCGGCTCTAGAGCCGTCGCTCAACCCCCGGCCACAATGATCGCGTCCACCTATAGCAACGCTGGGGTGGCACGATCTTGGCACGTAACCCGTATTTGGCAATCATGACGCCCGGCGCACAACGCCGTGACCTGCACCTTTAGGGGTGGGCGTACGTGGTTTCGAACCACGGACCTCTGCCGTGTGAAGGCAGCGCTCTCCCACTGAGCTATACGCCCCTGGAGGCACCTTATCGGACTGCTGCGACCGCGCTCGCGGCGGAGTGGGCGGGCACGCCCGCCCACGCATGTGCCCGCGGGTTGGGAGCTCACCCGGGTATCCGATGCGCCGCGGGCTCACGTTGCAGTGGCATCGGCGCAGCCGCGGACGTTCCGGTCCCCCGGCTGCCCCCCACGGGACGGCGACGGCGGCATACCGGCCGCTCGCCCGGCGTTGACCGGGTCGCCCACCATGAGTCGCCGACCATGGATTCGCCCATGATGGAGTTCCACCATGGAGCGGTACCGCACCAGGAACCCGACTGTTGGAGGAACGTGCCCAGCCGCATCTACGAGTTCGACCACCCTGAGCGCTTCGTCGTCGGCACGGTCGGTGAGCCGGGAGACCGCACGTTCTTCCTCCAGGCCAGCGCCGGCGGGCAGGTCGTGAGCGTTGCGCTGGAGAAGGGGCAGGTCGCGGCCCTGGCCGAGGGCGTCTCCAGCCTGCTCCGCGAGGCCGGCCGGTTCCCGGCGGATTCCACGGCGATCGCGGACCGCGCTCCGCTCGACGCCCCGATCGTCGAGGAGTTCCGCGTCGGAAACATGAGCGTCGCGTGGACCGGTGAGCGAGTGATCATTGAGGCGAGTGCCGACGACGTCGACGTGCTGGAGACTGACGACGACGAGCTACTCACCGATCCGGTGATTCAGGCCGGAGGGCCCAGCGGCATGCTGCGCGTCTCGCTCGCTCCCGAGGCGGCCGAGGCGTTCGTGCATCGTGCCGAGGTGGTCGTCGCGGCTGGCCGCAAGCCGTGCATCTGGTGCGGGCGTCCGCTCGACCCGACCGGGCACGTCTGCCCCCGGATGAACTGATCGGTGCGGTGGCGATTGCCCCCCAGGTCGGGGACAGTAGGAAGGTGCGGGTGTGGAGCGCCCGGCGGTCAGGGGGTTTCCGGTGGCAGGCGGCAGCGGCGATGACGTGCCCGGCGAAATCCGCGAGCGCCGCTGGCTGGGTGGCCCGCTGACGGTCGCTCATGCCGACCAGTTCGCCGCCATCCTGAGCAACTGGGACGGCCACCTCGACGCCGGGCACCGGGATGCGGACGTGCACCTGCTGCATCGCGTCGACTGGAGCGACGGTTTCGACGAGATCTGACGCCGAGGCGGCTAACGTTAGCGCCCATGGACGACCATCTGCCCGAGGCCGGTTGCTGCGAACGCCACGACAAGCTGCGCAACTACGCCAGGTACGTCACGTTCGTGCTGTTCGCGATGGGCCTGGTCGTGCTGTACATGAAGTTCGTGGTCCAAGGTTGACTTCGTTGATCCGAACCTGACTGCATGGCACAGGTGTGAGTTCGTGGCCCAAGGCGCACTTCGCCCTCCGGGGCTGACCCAGCCGCCCGGGCACCCGCGTCAGATCTGCCCGCCGACGGCGTTCCCGCTCCGGAGTTCGGCCGTGATCCGCCGTTCCAGCAGAAAGGACAGGAAAGGGACCACACCCGCGAGCGCGATCATCAGGATCCGCTGCCACGGCCAGCGAGCCTGGAACGCGAGCTGCGCTCCGGCCAGCAGGTAGACGATGTAGAGAAACCCGTGGATGGGGCCGATGAAGGCGACCAGCGCCTCCCGGCCGGCCAGGTACTTCAGCGGCATCGCCACGAGGAACAGCACCACGAGAATGACCCCGACCACGTACGCGAGCACGCGGTAGCGCGTCAGCGCAGAGCCCATCGGTTCCCTTCCTCGACGCGTCGTCACGTACGGGGATGGGCGGCGAGCCAGGCCAGGTAGGCGTTGTAGGCGGCCAGCTCCTCGTCGCTGTCCTCGCCCTCATCCGCTCCTTGGTCATCGTCCTCGTAGGCCGTCGCGTCGCCGTCCCGCAACGACGGCAGGTCCCGGCGGTACTCGTCCGGCGAAGGCGACTGGGCAGCCGAAGGGGGCCGCGCCTCGTCGTAGAGCGTCCGGCCCCACATGAAGACGGCGAACGCGGCGAAGACCCACCACTCCAGTGCGTAGCCGTAGTTCTGCAGGCTGCCCCGCTGGCTGCGGGCGGCGTCCCACTGCCAGTTACCGAGCCAGCAGAACGAGATGAGCACGAAGACGACGATGGCGTGCCGGATCAGCCAGCGAGGCGTGATCATCAGACGCAGCACGCCCTCAAGGTTACCGTTCCTGCGGATGGCTGCTGGGTAGCATCGCGGGAGCCCGCGCCCGGCCGGAGCCTTTCCGGAGGCCGGATCCACCGCCCGCAAGGAGCCCAGGTGTCCGAGACCCGATCCGAGACGCTTCCCGCGGTTCCCGTTGCCGCCGGAACGACGGCGGGCGAAGCGGTTGCCGCCGCCGGCATCCGGGACGCCGTGGTGGTTCGCGACCGCGACGGGGTCCTGCACGACCTGGACTGGGCACCCTCCGGCGACGTCGAGGTCCTCGCCGTGCCGATGGCCACCGACGAGGGCCGGGCCGTGCTCCGGCACTCGACGGCGCACGTGATGGCGCAGGCGGTGCAGGAGCTGTTTCCCGGCACCCTGCTCGGCATCGGGCCGCCGGTGGAGAACGGCTTCTACTACGACTTCGGCACCGAGCGACCGTTCACCCCGGACGACCTGGTCGCGATCGAGAAGCGGATGCAGGCCATCATCAAGGCGGATCAGGCGTTCCGTCGCCGCGTGGTGTCGGAGGACCAGGCCCGGCAGGAGCTGGCCGGCCAGCCGTTCAAGCTGGAACTGATCGGGCTCAAGGGCGCCGCCGACGGCGACGAGGCCGTGGAGGCCGGCGGGCCCGAGCTCACGATGTACGACAACGTCGCCGACCGCGGCGCCGGCGAGCCCGTGTGGACCGACCTGTGCCGGGGGCCGCACCTGCCCACCACCCGGCGCATTCCGGCGTTCAAGCTGATGCGGACGGCGGCGGCGTACTGGCGGGGAAGTGAGAAGAACCCGCAGCTGCAGCGGATCTACGGCACGGCGTGGGAGTCGCGGGACGCGCTCAAGGAGCACCTGCGTCTGCTGGAGGAGGCCGCCAAGCGCGACCACCGCAAACTCGGCGTGGAGCTGGACCTGTTCTCGTTCCCGGACGAGATCGGCAGCGGCCTGGCCGTGTTCCATCCCAAGGGCGGAATCATCCGCCGGGAGATGGAGGCGTACTCCCGGCGCCGTCACGAGGAGTCCGGCTACTCGTTCGTCAACACCCCGCACATCACCAAGGCTCAGCTGTTCGAGACCTCGGGGCACCTGCAGTGGTTCGCCGACGGCATGTACCCGCCGATGGCCGTCGACGGAGCGGACTACTACCTCAAGCCGATGAACTGCCCGTTCCACAACCTGATCTTCCGGTCCCGCGGCCGGTCGTATCGGGAGTTGCCGCTGCGGCTGTTCGAGTTCGGCACCGTCTACCGGTACGAGAAGTCCGGGGTGGTGCACGGGCTGACCCGGGTGCGAGGGCTGACCCAGGACGACGCACACATCTACTGCACCAAGGAGCAGATGGCCGGCGAGCTGGAGAACCTCCTCACCTTCGTGATCGACCTGCTGCGTGACTACGGGCTGGAGGAGTTCTATTTGGAGCTGTCCACCCGGGACGACACCAAGGAGAAGTTCGTCGGGGAGCCCGAGGAGTGGCAGGAGGCCACGGAGGCGCTGCGCTCAGCCGCGCAGGCCTCGGGGCTCGAGCTGGTGCCCGACCCGGGCGGCGCCGCCTTCTACGGGCCCAAGATCTCCGTACAGGCCAAGGACGCGATCGGCCGCACCTGGCAGATGTCCACGATCCAGGTGGACTTCCAGCTGCCCCAGCGGTTCGAGCTTGAATACCAGGCAGCGGACGGCTCCCGGCAGCGCCCGATCATGATCCACCGGGCGCTATTCGGTTCCATCGAGCGTTTCTTCGGCGTCCTCACCGAGCACTACGCCGGTGCTTTTCCGGCCTGGCTGGCGCCCGTCCAGGTGGTCGGCATCCCAATCACCGACGCCCACGTCGGGTATCTGGGGGAGGTTGCGGCGCGGCTGCGGGCCGCGGGGATCCGGGCCGAGGTCGACGACTCCGACGACCGGATGCAGAAGAAGATCCGTACCGCCCAGCGCCAGAAGGTGCCGTACATGCTGCTGGCGGGGGACGACGACGTGGCCGGCGCCGCCGTGTCCTTCCGCTACCGCACCGGAGAGCAGAAGAACGGCGTGCCGATCGATGAGGCGGTCGCCGAGATCGTTGAGGCCGTCCGCACCCGGGCCCGTGCCTGATGGACGGCGGTCCCGGCCTGCCCGAGCCGGCTGAGGCTACTCAGGCCGTTGAGCCAGCAGAGGGCGACGGGCCGGAGCCGACGTTGCAGGACGGCGTGGCTGTGGCGGACGGCTTCCGCCGGCTGTGGACGCCGCACCGGATGGCGTACGTGCGCGGCGAGAACCGACCGGATCCCAGCGTGCCGCCGGCCGAGGGCTGCCCGTTCTGCCGCATCCCTTCGCTGCCGGACGAGGAGGGCCTGATCGTCGCCCGCGGCGAGCTGGTCTACGCCGTCCTGAACCTCTACCCGTACAACCCGGGGCACCTGATGGTCGTCCCCTACCGGCACGTGGCGGACTACACGGAGCTCACCGGCGCCGAGACGGTGGAGCTGGCGGAGGTGACCCGGCGGGCGCTGGAGACCATCCGGGTGGTCAGCCGGCCGCAGGGGTTCAACGTCGGGATGAACCTCGGGTCGGCGGCGGGCGCCGGCATCGCGGCGCACCTGCACCAGCACGTGGTGCCGCGCTGGGGTGGCGACACGAACTTCATGCCGGTGCTGGCAGCCACCAAGGTGCTGCCGCAGCTGCTCGGGGACACGCGGCGGCTGCTCGCCGAGGCCTGGCCGCCGGTCCGCTGAAGCGACTGGCCCGCTGAGCCGTGTTCGGTGACCACTCACTAAACAGAGAAGACCCGGACGCACAATTGCAAGCACTCCGGCCTCGCCGAATTTCCTTTATCAGGAGTCAACCGAGGCGGGGCAGTCCCTTGCGCGCCGGTCAGCCGGCGCGGTTATCAAGCCGGGTCGCCATTTCGCGTTACCGCGTCAGACACTCGCCCGGGCCAGCTGCCTGGCGGCGAGCTGCGACGGCATGGGCTCGTGGCCGGCGTAGGCGCGAGAAAAGGACCCGGTGCCGGAGGTCAGCGACCGCAAATCGATCGCATACCGCAGCATCTCGACCTCCGGAACCTGGGCGCGCACGAGCGTTCGTCCCGATCCCCACGGCTCCGTCCCGGTCACCCTGGCGCGGCGGGTGGACAGGTCTCCCATCACCGCCCCGACGAGTGCGTCTGGAACGTCCACACTGACGGCCAGCACGGGCTCCAGCAGGGAGAGCTGCGCCCGCGCCGCGGCGTCCTTGAGCGCCAGCGCACCGGCCAGCTGGAACGCCATGTCCGACGAGTCGACGCTGTGCGCCTTGCCGTCGCACAAGGTCACCCGGAGGTCGACCACCGGGAAACCCGCGCCCAGGCCGGTCGCCATCTGCGCGCGGACGCCCTTCTCCACCGACGGGATGAACTGACGCGGGACGGCGCCGCCGACCACCTTGTCGACGAACTCGAATCCCTCGCCCGGAGCCAGCGGCTCCACCACCACGTTGCACACCGCGTATTGGCCGTGCCCGCCGGACTGCTTGACGTGCCGGCCGAGACCCTGCGCCGGGGCGGCGAACGTCTCCCGGAAGGCGACCCGGACCGGTACCTGTCCGACCCGGGTCCCGTACTTGCCGGCCAGTCGTTCCAGCAGCACGTCCACGTGCGCCTCGCCCATGCACCACAGCAGCAGCTGCCCGGTGTCGACGTTGTTCTCCAGGCGGACGGTCGGATCCTCGGCCACCAGCCGCGCCAGGCCGGCGCCCAGCCTGTCCTCGTCGGCCTTGGACGCCGGTACGAGCGCCACCGGCAACAGCGGCTCGGGCATCGTCCAGGGCTCGATCAGCAGCGGGGCGTCCCGGGCAGACAGGGTGTCGCCCGTCTCGGCGTGGGCGAGCTTCGCGACGGCACACATGTCGCCGGCGACGCACTCGGCCATCCGCCGCGAGCTCCGGCCCAGCGGCGAGGACAGGGCGGCAACCCGCTCGTCCACGTCGTGGTCCGGATGTCCGTGGTCCGCCCGCCCGTGACCCGAGACGTGCAGCACGGTGTCGGGCCGCAGCGTGCCGGAGAACACCCGGACCAGCGAGAGTCGTCCGACGAACGGGTCGGTGGTGGTCTTGACCACCTCCGCGACGAGCCGTCCCGCGGGATCGCAGGTCAGCGGCTCGCAGGGGGTGCCGTCCGGGCGGGTCACCGCCGGCAGGCCGTGCTCCGCAGGAGAGGGCAAGGCCCGGGTGAGCACGTCGAGTAGCTCGCAGATCCCGACACCCGACAGGGCCGCCACGCCCACGACCGGGTAGAAGTGCCCGCGCGCGACGGCGGTCTCCAGGTCCCCCATCAGCGTCGGGACGTCGAGCTCCTCCCCGGCCAGATACCGGTCCATCAGGGTCTCGTCCTCGCTCTCGGCGATGATCCCCTCGATCAGCGCGTCGCGCGCCTCTGCGATCAGCGGCAGGTGTTCGGCGTCCGCCTCCCGGACCTGCCGGGTGCCGGAGCTGTAGTCGTACACCCTGCGGTCGAGCAGCCCGAGCAGGCCGGCCACGCTCTCGTCATCGGCGTGCAGCGGCACCGACAGCGGCAGAAGTGCTTCTCCGAAAACCCGCGCGCAGACCGCGACGGTCTCCTCGAAGTCGGCCCGCGGAGAGTCCAGCCGCGTCACGACGACGGCGCGCGGCATGCCGACCGCCGCGCACTCGTCCCACAGCATCGACGTGACGCCGTCCACGCCGTCCACGGCCGAGACCACGAACAACGCCGCGTCCGCTGCCCGCAGCCCGGCCCGTAGCTCACCGACGAAGTCCGGGTAGCCGGGGGTGTCCAGCAGGTTGACCTTGACGCCGTCGTGCTCGAGGGGCAGGAGGGACAGGGAGACGGATCGATGCTGGCGGATCTCGGCCTCGTCGATGTCGCTGGCGGTCGTGCCGTCCTCCACCCGGCCCCGCCGCGTGATCGCCCCGGCCGCCAGCAACAGCGCCTCCACGAGCGTGGTCTTGCCGGCCCCGGAGTGCCCGACCAGGGCCACGTTGCGGATGCGCTCGGGGGTGCTGACACCCGGGCTCCCGCTCGCTCCCACCGTGGCGCTCCTGCCGCGCGGGCCGCCCGCACTGCTCTTGTCCGACATCGGATGTCGCCTCTCTGTGCCGGGGCCGATTCGCAACGCCGCCGTACTGCGAGCGTGCTCCGCTGACCTCCGCGGCACAAGCTCCGCCGGTAGACTTCGGCCACCGGCGCGCCAGCGCGCCCCTGCTACGGATGGACGGACATGCTCTCCCAGGTGCGGGCCCCGGTCGCCCGTGCGATCGCACCCGTCGGAGCGGCGCTGGCCCGGGCAGGGGTCAGTCCGGACGTCATCACCTACGCAGGCGCAGCCGGTGTGGCCTTCGGAGCGTTCGCCTTCTATCCGCGTGGCGAGTTCCTGACCGGCACCCTCGTCATCGTGCTGTTCGTGTTCTCCGACATGTTCGACGGGGCGATCGCGCGGGCCACCGGCGGCGGCACGCCGTGGGGCGCGTTTCTGGACTCGAACATCGACCGGATGTCCGACGCCGCAATCTTCGCCGCGCTGGTGCTGTACTTCGCTGGGCCGGGCAATTCACAGTGGCTGGCCGGGGCAGCGGTCTGGTGCCTGGTGGCGGGGCTGTTGGTTTCCTACGCACGGGCACGGGCCGAGGGTCTCGGCGCCACCTGCACCGTGGGTATCGCCGAGCGCACCGAGCGGCTGACGATCATTTTGGTCGGTGCCGGCTTCGCCGGCCTGCTCGACCGTCCGGCGTTGCTGCACTGGTCGCTGTGGTTGCTGGCGGTGCTGTCGTCGGTCACGGTCGTCCAGCGGCTGGTGCATGTGCGCGGGCAGCTGCGCCCCAGGACGCCGACGCCGTGAGGGCGCGGCTGTCGGCGGGCGGATACGCCCTTGCCTGGCGGTTGTCCCAGCTGCTGCCCGAGCGGCTGGTGCTGGCGATCGCGCGCCTCTTCGCGGATCGGGCGTTCCGCCGCAACGGCCGTGCGGTGCAACGGCTGCGCGGCAATCTCGCCCGAGTCGTCGGGCCGGGCGCGACCGCCGAACAGCTGGACCGGCTGACCCGCGCGGGCCTGCGGTCCTACTCCCGGTACTGGGTCGAGATGTTCCGGCTGCCGGTCCTGCCCGCCGAGCGCATCGTTCGTGAGATGCAGGTGGAGAACGAGGACCTGCTGCGCTCCGCGTACGCGGCAGGAAACGGTGTGATCCTCGCTCTGCCGCACAGCGGCAACTGGGACCACGCCGGCGCCTGGGCGGTGTCCACCGGCATGCCGTTCACCACCGTCGCGGAGCGGCTGCAGCCCGAGTCGCTGTTTGACCGGTTCGTGCGGTTCCGGCGCAACCTCGGCATGGAGGTGCTGCCGATCGGCGGCCGGGAGGACGTCACCACCTCTACCCTCGGCGCCCGATTGCGGGCCGGCGGGATGGTGTGCCTGCTCGCGGACCGGGATCTGACCGGCCGGGGGGTCGAGGTCCAATTCTTCGGCGAGCCCGCCCGGATGCCCGCCGGCCCGGCGGCGCTGGCGCTGTCCACCGGTGCCGTCCTGCTGCCCGTGGTGCTGTGGTTCGCCCAGCCGACAGGCTGGCGCGCGCGGATACTGCCGCCCGTGCCGGTGCCGCCGCCGGGGGAGCGGGGCGCCCGGATCGCGGAGATGACCCAGCACCTCGTGGACGCCCTCGCCACCGGGATCGCCGAGCACCCCGAGGACTGGCACATGCTGCAACGGGCGTGGATCTCGCAGGCGGCCCGGTCTCCGCGTTCGGCCGGCGTGCCGTTCGCGGCGGCGGCATCGCCCGGCGATGAGGGAGCGACGTGAAGGTAGGGCTGGTCTGCCCGTACCCCTGGGACGTGCCGGGTGGGGTCATGGCTCACGTACGCGATCTCGCCGAAGAGCTGATCGCGCTGGGCCACTCGGTGTCCGTGCTCGCCCCGGTCGACGACGACGACGCGCCCCTGCCGCCGTATCTGGTGCCAGCCGGTGGGTCGGTTCCGGTGCCGTTCAACGGGTCCGTGGCGCGGCTGGCATTCGGTCCGCTGATCGCCACCCGCGTCCGCCGCTGGATCCGCGACGGCCACTTCGACGTGCTGCACGTGCACTCGCCGGAAGCCCCCAGTCTGTCGCTGCTGGCGATGCTGCATGCCCGGGGCCCGATCGTGGCCACCTTCCATGCCGCCAACCCGCGCTCCCGGCTGTTCGCCGCGATGTCCGGGGTCTTCCAGTCCCAGGTGGAGAAGATGCACGGCCGCATCGCCGTCTCGGCGGACGCCCGCAAGACGATCGTCGAGCACCTCGGTGGTGACGCCGTGGTCATCCCCAACGGTGTGTCGGTGCGCTCCTTCGCCGGCGCCGAGCCGTGGCCGCGCCACGGCGGGGAGCTGGTTGGTTTCCTCGGCCGCCTCGACGAGCCCCGCAAGGGCCTGGCCGTGCTGCTCGACGCCTTCGCCGTCCTGGGCCCGTCCCGTCCGCAGCTGCGGCTGCTGCTGGCCGGGCCGGGTGACGCCCGCGCGCTGCTGTCCCGCCGGCTCCCGGGGGAGCTGCACCCGCGGGTGGAGCTGCTGGGCCGGCTGTCCGAGCCGGACAAGGCACGCTTCTTCGCCACGCTCGACGCGTACGTGGCGCCCAACGTCGGAGGGGAAAGCTTCGGCATCGTGCTGCTCGAGGCGATGGCCGGCTGCTGCCCCGTCGTCGCCAGCGACCTGCCGGCGTTTCGTCAGGTGCTGGCCGGCGGTGCCGGCGGACGGCTGTTCCGGACCGGCGACGGCCGCGCCCTGGCTACGGTGCTCGGCGATCTGCTGGACGACCCGGCGGCTCGCGCCCACCTGGTGAGCATGGGGCAGCGCGTCGTGGGGCAGTACGACTGGCCGGAGGTCGTCCGCCGGATCGTCGCGGTGTACGAGACCGTGCTCGCCGACGCCGGCGACGTGCTCGGCAGCGTGGAGGCGACGGAGGAGGAGCCGCCCGCCGTTCTGCCCGGGCCCGTGTCGGTGCAGCCGGTACGCGGCCCGGAGTCGCTGGATCTCGTGGTGCGGCCGCCGGAGCAGAGCCGGGCGGCGCAACCGGTTGCCCCACTGGACGTGGTGGACGGCTGACGAGCCGCGGCCGCGAGCTGCCGGCCGCAGCTTCCGAGCCGGCGATCAAGCCGGCGGTTTTCCGGAAACGGCCGTACGGGCGAGGGGGCTGACCGGGCCGGCCGCTCGTTACGCTGACCCGAATGCTCGAACTCGCCCCGCTCGTCGTCGTCGCGCTGCTGGCGCTTGCGGGGTACGCATCCTGGCTCGCGCAGCGACTGGACCGGCTGCACGCACGGGTCGACGCCGCCTGGGCCTCCCTGGAAGCGCAACTCGCCCGCCGTGGCCGTGCCGCGCAGGCGCTCGCCGAGCGTGCCCGCGGCTCGGTTCTTACCGCGGACCGCGCAAACGAGCTCGTCGCTGCCGCGACCGTGGCACGTGCCGCGCTGCCGGCGGATCGTGAGCTAGCCGAGAACGACCTCAGCCGGCAGTTGCACGGCCTGCAGCTGCCCGACCCGCCGCCCGATGACCTCGCGCCGGCGGTGCGCGAACTGCAGCTGGCGGCAACGCGCGTCGGCGTGGCCCGGCGCTTCTACAACGACGCCGCCCTCAATACCCAGGCGCTGCGCAGGCGCCGGGCCGTCCGCTGGCTGCGGCTGGCCGGGCACGCGACCCTGCCGCAGTGCTTCGAGATCGACGACACCCCGTACATGCCACCGCTATGAGTTCTGCGCCTTCTCCAGCGTGTCTCGGCGCTTCCCGGGCGACTTCTGCCGTTCCGCCAGCGATAGCTGTGTGGTGAGGGCGGCGCGCAGGTCCTGTTCGGTCCGCCCGACGACGGCGGTGCCGTCGTCCAGGATCAGGATGGGACGTTGGATCAACACCGGATGCTCGACCAGAGCAGCGATCCAGCGGTCGGGCTCGCGGGGCCAGGACGCCATGTCAAGGCTCCACCGCGGCAGGCTCAGAGAGCCGGGTGATGTCCCATGGCTCGCGGCCAAGGCGGCGCAGGACGTCGCGCAGCTCGTTGGCGGTGGGAGCCTCGTCGAGGTAACGGCGCTGCTGCGCCGCCACGCCCGCCTCCTCGAGCGTGTCGAGCGCGACCGCGCACTTCGAGCAGGACGGGTTGACCCAGATCTGCACCATGCCGGAATCATCTCGCCGGAATGAGTTCCGGGCCGGTGCCGGTTGTCGCTCCAGCACCCCCGAGCACCCATGGGCACGCCCGAGCACCCATGAGCTTCGCGTGGCCCGGCCGATGGCCGCCGCGCCGTATCCTGAACTCAATCTGTACGCACGCTGTCGTAACGCCTTCCATCGCAACGCCTGAGAGGCCTCCCGTGTCCACGCCCGATTCCGCATCCACGCCCGGCGCATCCGCTGCATCAGCCCCCTCCGTCGGCACCGCCCGCGTCAAGCGGGGGATGGCGGAGATGCTGAAGGGCGGTGTGATCATGGACGTCGTCACGCCCGAGCAGGCCAAGATTGCCGAGGACGCCGGCGCGGTGGCCGTCATGGCGCTGGAGCGCGTTCCCGCCGACATCCGGGCGAACGGTGGCGTGGCGCGCATGAGTGACCCCGACATGATCGACGGGATCATCGAAGCCGTCTCGATTCCGGTGATGGCGAAGGCACGGATTGGGCACTTCGTCGAGGCGCAGGTGCTGCAGGCGCTGGGCGTGGACTACATCGACGAGTCCGAGGTACTCACCCCGGCCGACGAGGCACACCACATCGACAAGTGGGCGTACACCGTCCCGTTCGTCTGCGGCGCCACCAACCTCGGTGAGGCACTGCGCCGGCTGGCCGAGGGTGCGGCGATGATCCGCTCCAAGGGTGAGGCCGGTACCGGCAACGTCGTCGAGGCAACGCGGCACATGCGCTCGATCCGCGCCGAGATCAAGCGGCTGGGCACGCTGGATGAGACCGAGCTGTTCGTCGCCGCCAAGGAGCTGCGGGCGCCGTACGAGCTCGTCAGGGAGGTTGCCGAGGCCGGCACGCTTCCGGTCGTGCTTTTCACCGCCGGCGGCATCGCCACCCCCGCGGACGCCGCGATGATGATGCAGCTCGGCGCGGACGGCGTCTTCGTCGGATCGGGCATCTTCAAGTCCGGCGACCCGGCCGCCCGGGCGCGGGCCATCGTGGAGGCGACCACCTTCGCCGACGACCCGCAGATGATTGCCAAGGTGAGCCGGGGCCTCGGCGAACCGATGGTCGGCATCAACATCGAGACCCTGCCGGCCGACCAGCGGTACGCCGCCCGCGGCTGGTGACGTCCGTGGGGCCCCGCGTCGGGGTGCTCGCGCTGCAGGGTGATGTCCGGGAGCACGAGAGGGCGTTGAGCGCCGCGGGTGCGGTGCCCGTCCGGGTGCGCCGCCCCGCCGAGCTCGCCGCCGTGGACGGCATCGTTGTTCCGGGTGGCGAGTCCACAGTGATCGGCAAGCTGGCCACCACCTTCGGCATGCTGGAGCCACTGCAGCACGCGGTCGCCGACGGCCTGCCCGCGTTCGGCTCCTGCGCCGGCATGATCCTGCTCGCCGATCGGGTCGTCGACGGTGTGCCCGGGCAGCCGCTGATCGGCGGACTGGACGTGACGGTCCGGCGCAACGCGTTCGGCCGGCAGGTCGACTCCTTCGAGGGCCCGGTCGCGGTGCGGGAGGTGTCCGGCGGGCCGGTGGAGGCCGTCTTCATCCGGGCGCCGTGGGTCGAGAGCGCAGGTGACGGTGTCACTGTGCTCGCCCGGCTCGGCGAGGCGGTGCACAGCACCACGACGGGACAGGGCCCGGGCAGTTCCGCGGCTAGGATCGTCGCGGTACGGCAGGGCGGTCTGCTGGCCACGTCGTTCCACCCCGAGCTGACCGGTGATGCCCGGATGCATGCCCTCTTCGTGCGCATGATCACCGGGCAGGCGTGACGGGGGCGGTTGACCGGAGGATCGTGACGGGGTCTGAGAGCGGAAAGGAGGTCCGGATGAGCGGCCACTCCAAGTGGGCGACCACCAAGCACAAGAAGGCCGTGGTCGACGCCCGGCGCGGCAAGCTGTTCGCCAAGCTGATCAAGAACGTCGAGGTGGCCGCCCGTACCGGCGGCGGCGACCCGGCAGGCAACCCGACGCTCGCCGACGCGATCGCCAAGGCCAAGTCCAACTCCGTGCCGAACGACAACATCGACCGCGCCGTGAAGCGAGGGTCCGGCGAGCTGGCCGGTGGGGCGAACTACGAGGCGATCACCTATGAGGGGTACGCGCCCGGCGGTGTGGCGATCCTCGTCGAATGCCTGACCGACAACCGCAACCGCGCCGCCTCCGAGGTCCGGACCGCGATGACCCGCAACGGCGGCCAGATGGCCGACCCGGGCTCGGTCGCCTACCTGTTCGCCCGCCGCGGCGTCGTGCTCGTCCCCGGCGAGGGGCGCACCGAGGACGACGTGCTGGCCGCGGTGCTGGACGCGGGCGCCGAGGAGGTCAACGACCTTGGCGGATCCTTCGAGGTGCTCAGCGAGCCGTCCGACGTGTCGGCGGTGCGGGTGGCCCTGGAGGCGGCCGGTATCGCGGTGGAGTCCGCCGACGTGGCGTGGATGCCGAGCGTCAACGTGCCGCTGGACGACGACACCGCCCGCCGGGTGCTGCGCCTGGTCGACGCGCTCGAGGACTCCGATGACGTCCAGAACGTCTGGGCCAACTTCGACGTGAGCGACGAGGTGCTCGAGTCGGTCAGTTGACCAGTTGCTGTACTCGACGCCATCGCTGCGTCGAGCCGTAGCGGTGGCGTGACCCGCTCCCAACACCTGTCTCCCCAGCGGCGTGCCGCGTCGGCGAAACCAGCCCGTCGGCGGCTAGCCTTGCGAACAGGGGTTCGAGGGGAGCTGGCGTGCGGGTGCTCGGTGTCGACCCGGGCCTGACCAGGTGCGGGCTCGGCGTGGTGGACGGCCGCCCGGGATCACGGCTCACCCTCGTCGACGCCGGCTGGGCGGGCTCCCCGACGGGCGCGGAGCTGGGGAGCCGGCTGCTGGCCGTCGAGGCCGCAGTGCAGCAGTGGCTGAGCCGCCACTCGCCGGACCTGGTCGCCGTGGAGCGGGTCTTCAGTCAGCACAACGTGCGCACGGTCATGGGAACCGCCCAGGCCGCAGCCGTGGTGATCACCTGCGCGGCCCGGGCAGGCATCCCGGTGACGCTGCACACCCCCAGCGAAGTGAAGGCGGCGGTGACCGGGAACGGCCGGGCCGACAAGGCGCAGGTCTGCGCCATGGTGGTCCGCCTGCTCAATCTGAGTGAGGCGCCCAAGCCGGCGGACACCGCCGACGCGTTGGCCCTGGCGATCTGTGCGGTGTGGCGGGGGACCGCGCAGCGCCGTCTGGAGGCTGCCGTCGCGGCCCGCGGAGGGCGGTCGTGATCGCCAGCGTGCGGGGCCGGGTCGTCGACCTGCAGCCCGACGCAGCCGTCGTGGAGGTCGGCGGGGTGGGGCTGCTGGTCTCGTGCACACCCGCCACGCTGGCCGGTCTGCGTACCGGTGAGCCGGCGCGGCTCGCCACCGCGCTCGTCGTGCGCGAGGACTCGCTGACCCTCTACGGGTTCGCCGATGACGACGAGCGGACGCTGTTCGAGTTGCTGCAGTCGGCGAGCGGTGTCGGTCCACGGCTGGCGCAGGCGGTGCTGGCCGTGCATCCGCCGTCGATCGTGCGCCGGGCCATCGCCGGTGAGGATCTGGCCACTCTGACGCGGGTACCCGGTATCGGCCGCAAGGGGGCGCAGCGGATCGTCCTCGAGCTCAAGGACCGCATCGGCGCTGACGGCACTGCCGGCACTGCGGATACCGGGTCGCCTTCGCCCGCTGGCACAGCCGCTCCGCTGTGGTCGGAGCAGCTGCGGGCCGCGCTCACCGGCCTCGGTTGGTCCGCCCGGGAAGCGGAGGACGCCGTGGTCGCTGTCACGCCGGAGGCGGAGGAGTTCGGCGAGCCGGATCTGGCGGCGCTGCTGAGGTCCGCCCTGCGCGGCGCCGGCGTCCGTGCGACGGCCCGATGACCGGTCCGTCGGTGTCCGCCGGCAGCGACGCACCCTTGGCCGCGGAGCCGGACCTCGTGTCCTCACCGGTGTCCACCGATGACGATGTCGCCGTCGAGGGCGCGCTACGCCCCCGTCGGCTGGCCGATTTCGTGGGGCAGGAACGGCTGCGCGAGCAGCTGACCCTGGTGCTGGCGAGCGCGCTGCGCCGCGAGCGCGCACCGGATCATGTGTTGCTGTCCGGCCCGCCGGGCCTTGGCAAGACCACCATGTCAATGATCATCGCCAGTGAGCTCGGTGCGCCATTGCGGATCACCAGTGGCCCGGCGATAGAGCGCGCCGGTGACCTGGCGGCACTGCTGTCCACGCTGTCGGCCGGTGAGGTGCTCTTCATCGACGAAATCCACCGGATGGCCCGGCCGGCCGAGGAGATGTTGTACGTCGCCATGGAGGACTTCCGGGTCGACGTCGTGGTGGGCAAGGGCCCCGGCGCCACGGCGATTCCGCTGGACGTCGCGCCGTTCACGCTCGTCGGCGCCACCACCCGGGCGGGCTTGCTGCCCGGCCCGCTTCGGGACCGGTTCGGTTTCGTCGGGCATCTCGACTTCTATTCGCCCGCGGAGCTTGAGCGGGTGCTGCACCGGTCCGCGCGTCTGCTGGAGGTGGCGCTGGAGCCGGACGCGGCGGCCGAGGTTGCCGGACGGTCCCGCGGTACCCCGCGGATCGCGAACCGGCTGCTGCGCCGCGTGCGCGACTTCGCCGAGGTGCGCGCGGACGGGCGGGTCACCGTTGAGGTAGCCCGCGCCGCCCTGGAGCTGTACGAGGTGGACGGGCTGGGACTGGACCGGCTCGACCGGGCTGTCCTGACGGCGCTGCTGCGCCGGTTCGGTGGGGGGCCGGTGGGGCTGTCGACGCTCGCCGTCGCGGTCGGGGAGGAGACCGAGACCGTCGAGGAGGTCGCGGAGCCGTTCCTGGTCCGGCTCGGGATGCTGGCCCGAACGCCGCGCGGCCGGATCGCGACTCCAGCCGCTTGGGAGCACCTGGGAATGCGGCCGCCGGTTGCTCCCGCAGCGGCGGGCGCGACGCTGTTCGACGTGATTGCGGCCGATCACCCGCCGGACGGTGGCAGCTAGCGCCTGCTTGCACAGCGTCACAGATCCGTTGCTCTTTGACATCACAATCCATTGCCGCTGGGCTGCACCTCGCTTAGACTGTTGGTTGGCCACGGAGTTCCGTGGCCTTTCGTGTGTCTGTGTCTGGTTCAGCCGCTGCAGTGGGGTGCAACCCCCGTAGTCGGCTTCAACCACGCAGGCGGCTCAGCTACCACGGTAGGAAGGAATGACGGGCATGGTGCCGAGGTTCTCCGCTGCGGATGGGTCCGTAGTGGTGGCCGCCGAGTCCGGGGGTGCGGGGGGCGGCCTGGGTCAGCTGCTGTTCCCCATCCTGCTGCTGGTGCTGTTCTTCGTGTTCATCGTGCGACCGCAACGGCGGCGGCAGCGCGAGTTCGCCGAGATGCAGGCCTCGCTCACCGAAGGCATGGCGGTCGTCACCAGCGCGGGACTGTATGGCCGGATCGCGGAACTGGCCGAGGACTTCGTCATCCTCGAAGCCGCACCGGGCGTACGGTTGAAGTACGCGCGGGCGGCCGTCGCGCGGGTCCAGCCGGACGAGAACCTGTTGTACGGCACGACCTCGGATCCCCGATCTGCCCCCGAGTCGCCCCCCGACTGAGGCGCCGGCCCAATTTCGGTCATCGTCCGTCGAATCCGTCCACGCCCGTCCCAAGGAGTGCTCCGAAGGTGGCAGAGCGCAAGACCCCCAAGCCCGGCCGCGCCCTGGCGACGATCACGCTGATTATCGTTGCGCTGTACGGGGCGCTCTTCGCGGGGGACACCCGGATTCCGCGGCTCGGACTCGACCTGCAGGGCGGAACGCAGGTCATCCTGCAGCCGGTGGGGCTGAACGGGAAGGCGCCCGCCGAGCAGTCGCTGAACCAGGCCGTGCAGATCATCACCAACCGCGTCAACGGGCTGGGCGTCGCCGAGGCCGAGGTCACCACCCAGGGCCGGGGCAACATCGTCGTCGCCGTGCCGGGCAAGGGCCGCGACGAGGTGCTGGCCGCCGTCGGCCGGACGGCGCAGTTGCGCTTCCGCGAGGTGCTGGCCGCCATTCCGGCCACCCCCGCGCCCCAGCCCACCCCTTCCGGTTCGGCTCCCGCCTCACCCGGGGCCACCCCGACGCGGCCCGCCGCCCCGTCGCCGACGGTGTCGCCGTCCACGGTCGTGTCACCCCCGACCGTCAAGGTCCCGCCTTCGGCCGCGGCGCCGTCGCCGTCCACCACCAGCAACGGACGGGTGCTCAGCCGGGCGCTGCTGGCGCCGGCCGCCGCCAGCCCCGAGC
>JALYNC010000002.1 GCA_030773415.1 Actinomycetota bacterium | reverse complement strand
CACTCACGGCTGATCGTGATCGAGGACGGTGGTCACGTGTCGCAGCTCGAGCACCCCGAGGTGGTGGCGTCGGCGGTGCTGGAGCTGCTGGACGGTCAGCCGCCGTATCCGGCGGCCGCCAGCTGAGTCGCACCGGCTGAACACCCATCGCCTCGAGCCGCGCCGGCTGAACACGCCGCGCCGCAAAAGCCTCCGGGCAGCGTCAATGGGCCCGGGCGTAAGCACCGGACCCATCGGTTTCGCTGTTGTGCACGTACTACATGTCTCGGCTACTTGAAGGCATCCTTGAGCTTTTCGCCGGCCTGCTTGAGGTTCGCGGCGCTCTGGTCGCCCTGGCCTTCGGCTCGCAGCTGGTCGTCGCCGGTGGCCTCGCCGACCGACTCCTTGCCGTGACCGCCGAGCTCCTGCGCCTTGTTCTGCAGCTTGTCCATGCCGCTCATCGGCTCTCCTCCGCTCCGGCCGGTATGTCCACCGCCACTCGACGGGGCGTACCGCCATGTCGATGTGTGAAGACAATCACTTTCCGGCCTACCCGAAGACCCTGGAACGACACGTCGGGTCGCCGGAGGGGGACCACGCAGGCCTTCGCGCGGACGGTGCGGGCGGCGCTGTGGGATCGGCGCAGCTGGGCAGCTGCGGACCGGATGCGGTTCGAGCGGGTGGCGGACGGTCCGGTGAACTTCACCGTCACGCTGGCCGCGCCGGAGACCACCGATCTCCTGTGCCGCCCGTTGGCCACGGTCGGCAAGTACTCCTGCTACAACGGTTCGCGGTCCGTGATCAACTACCGGCGATGGCGAGACGGAGGGTCGGCGTACGGCACGGATCTGGCCGCTTACCGGATCTATGTGATCAACCACGAGGTGGGTCACGCGCTGGGGCACGACCACCAGTTCGGCTGCCTGCCGGACGGCCGGGCTCCGGTCATGATGCAACAGACGAAAGGCACCGGTTCCTGCTCACCTAATCCCTGGCCGAGCCCCTCGGCCGGGTGACAGTGCCGAGCCCCTCGGCCGGGTTGAATTCTTGGCCGCGCGGCCATGGCCTGGCGCCGCGGGAATGCCGCCTGCACGTGAGGAGGTTCCCCTCCTGTCGACCCCGTCCATCTAGCCGATTGATCAGCCCTACCCGTCGAGGAGCTTGCCCGATGTCCCTGCCGCCTCTGGTGGAGCCAGCCGCGAACCTGTCGGTCGAGGAGGTACGGCGGTACTCCCGTCACCTGATCATTCCGGACGTGGCGATGGACGGGCAAAAGCGCCTCAAGAACGCGAAGGTGCTGGCGGTGGGAGCGGGCGGGCTCGGCTCGCCGACCCTGATGTACCTGGCGGCGGCCGGTGTGGGAACGCTGGGCATCGTCGACTTCGACGTCGTCGACGAGTCCAACCTGCAGCGTCAGGTAATCCACGGCCAGAGCGACGTGGGCCGCTCCAAGGCGGAGTCGGCGCGCGACTCGGTCCGCGAGATCAACCCGCTGATCAACGTGCAGCTGCACCAGGACCGGCTAGACGCGTCCAACGTCATGGACATCTTCGCCGGCTACGACCTGATCGTGGACGGCACCGACAACTTCGCCACCCGCTATTTGGTCAACGACGCCTGCGTTCTGCTCGGTAAGCCGTACGTGTGGGGATCGATCTACCGCTTCGATGGCCAGGCGAGCGTGTTCTGGTCCGAGCACGGGCCCTGCTACCGCTGCCTGTACCCGGAGCCGCCGCCGCCCGGCATGGTTCCGTCCTGCGCGGAAGGCGGCGTGCTCGGCGTGCTGTGCGCCTCGGTCGGCGCCATCCAGACCACCGAGGCGATCAAGTTGCTCACCGGCGTGGGGGAGTCGCTGGTGGGACGTCTGATGATCTACGACGCCCTGGAGATGACCTACCGATCGGTCAAGGTCCGCAAGGATCCGGAGTGCCCGCTGTGCGGCAAGAACCCGACGATCACCGAGCTGATCGACTACGAGGCGTTCTGCGGCACCGTGTCGGACGAAGCCGTGGAGGCCGCCTCCGGCGCCACGATCACGGCGGCCGAGCTCAAGCAGATGTTCGACCGCGGTGAGGACTTCCTGCTCGTGGACGTCCGTGAGCCGGCGGAGTTCGAGATCGTAAAGATTCCGGGTGCGGTCCTGATTCCGAAGGGCGACCTGCCGTCCCGGCTCGCCGAGCTGCCGCAGGACAAGCCGATCGTCCTGCACTGCAAGACCGGGATCCGCTCCGCTGAGTCCCTGGCCGTCCTCAAGGGCGCCGGGTTCTCCTCGGCCAAGCACGTGCAGGGCGGTGTGACCGCCTGGGCGACCCAGGTCGACAAGTCCCTCCCGACGTACTGACGCTTCGCGCCTCGCCTTCGGCCCGGATCGGCGGAACTCCGCGGCCGTGACGCCCTACGCTCGACGGGTGCTGGACCTCGTGGAGCAGATCCCGGCCGGCCGGGTGATGAGCTACGGCGTCGTCGCGGCGTACGTCGACAGCCGGAGCGCCCGCTCGGTCGGCGCGGTGCTCGCCCGGTGGGGCTCCGAGGTGCCCTGGCACCGGGTGGTCCGCGCCGATGGCACGCCGCACGGCACCGGGGGCGAGGCGCTGTCCCTGCTCGCCGCCGAGTCGGTGCCGCTTGCCGCCGACGGTCGCCGGGTGCAGATGGACGCGGCCGCGTGGACTCCGGGCCGGCGCGATGCTTGAACTGCACCGGATCTGCAAGTCCTTCGGCCGGTTCGCGGTGCTGCGCGACGTCTCCATCACCCTGCCCGGTGGGGTGCTGACTGGGTTCGTGGGTGCCAACGGCGCCGGCAAGACCACCACTATGCGCATCGTCCTCGGCCTGCTGACCGCCGACTCCGGCTCCGTGCTGTGGAGCGGGAAGCCGGTCACGGCCGAGCACCGCCGCCGCTTCGGTTACCTGCCGGAGGAGCGGGGTCTGTACCCCAAGCAACCGGTCCGTGAGCAGTTAATCTACTTCGGCCGCCTGCACCGGATGTCCGGCCGCAATGCAGCAGCGCGGGCGGACGAGCTGCTCGAGCTGCTCGGGCTGACGGCCCGCAGCGGCGACGTCCTGGAGACCCTGTCGCTCGGCAACCAACAGCGGGTACAGATCGCGGTGGCCCTGATGCACCGCCCGCGGTTGCTCATCCTCGATGAGCCGTTCTCCGGCCTGGATCCGGACGCGGTGGCGACCATGGGCGCTCTGCTTCGGGCGACGGCCGCCGACGGCGTGCCCGTGATGTTCTCGTCCCACCAGCTGGACGTGGTCGAACGGCTCTGCGACGACCTGATCATCATTACGGGCGGACGGGTGGTGGCCGCCGGGACGGCCGCGCACCTGCGGTCTCGTCATGAGCGACGCATCCGCATCGAGAGCACCGGAATCGGCGCCTGGATCGCCGAATGCCCCGGAATCGACGTCCGCTCGGCCGAGGCGATGCGGCTGAGTTCACCCCTCGGAACTCCGCCGCCGCCGACGCGGTGCTGCGTTCGGCGATGTCCCGGGGCAGCGTCCGGCACTTCGCCGAGGTGGTCGTCCCGCTGTCGGAGATCTACCGCGAGCTGACCCGGTGAAGGCCGTAGCGCGGGGGCGGGTTCGTCCGCTGTGGTTGCTGGTGGCATCACGAGAGGTGGTCGTCCGGTGCCGGAGCCGGATGCTGTGGATCTCCACCGTGACCCTGATGCTCCTGATCGTCGGGGGCGTCGCGGCGCTGCACGTGCTGAGCGACGTGCGGACCTCGTACACCGTCGGAGTCGTGTCCGGCGACGCCGTCGAGGTCGTCGGGCTCGCGGACGGCAACCCCGATACGACGGTGCACGCCGCCCGCTTTCCCGAGCTGGCGGAGGCGCAGCGGGCCGCCGCGGCGGGGCACCTGGACGCGGTGCTCGTGCAGCGCCGACCTCCCGGGAGCTGGACGGTGATCAGCTCCGGGCGCTCGAACGGGCAGCTGAACGGCGTGCTGACGGCGGCGGTCCAGGCGTACGTCACGGAACGCAACGCCCGCGCGCTGGCGTGCCGCTGTCGTCCCTGACCGCCGGGGCGCAGGTGAGCACCGAATTCGCAGACAGGGATGCTGAGAAGGCCGAGACCCGCTCGGCGCTGACGTTCGTGTTCGGCGTGCTGTTCTTCCTGTCCTGTCAGCTGTTCGGCACGGCGATCGCGGACTCCGTCGTCGAGGAGAAGGAGTCGCGGGTCGTGGAGGTGCTGCTGGCCGCCGTGCCGACGCGTGCGCTGCTGGCCGGCAAGGTGATCGGAAACGCGGTGCTCGGAATCGCGCAGATGGCGCTGTTCACCGCCACCGCCGTGGCGGTGGCGCGCGTCACCGGTGAGATACCGGATGTGGGCCGGCTGGCGGCCTCCAGTGGTTGGTACCTGCTGGGCTACGTCGTCGGCTTCGTCACCGTGTGCTGCCTGTTCGCCAGCCTCGGCGCCCTGGCCCCGCGCACGCAGGATCTGCCCACGGCCACCGCGCCGCTCCAGGTGCTGCTGGCCGCCACCTACGCCCTGTCGGTCAGCAGCAGCGAGACGGTGCTGCGCGTGGCGTCCTTCCTGCCCATCGCCTCGACGGTCACCTTGCCGGCCCGGATCTTCACCGGGGACGTGCCGTGGTCGCACGTAGTGATCTCGTACGCGGTGGCAGTGGCTTTCGCTGCCGCCTGCATCCCGGTGGCGGCCCGCATGTATCGCGCCTCGGTGCTGCGCACCGACGGCAGGGTGTCGCTGGTGCGGGCGCTGCGGCGCAGCGACGTCCACCCCGTGCCGCCACGCTGAGCAGAGGCTGCCGCCCCTGCAGCAGCCGGCCGCGCCAGCGAATCGCGGCGTTTCTGTCGGCTCCCCGTGGTCGAATGCGAACCATGTCCCCACCCGCCGCGATGCGCTACCGGCTGGATCGCACGCCGCTGCCGCCGGTGGCCGCGCCGGTGCTCGACGAGGCGCAGCAGGCAGTGGTCGACCATGCCGGCGGTCCGCTGCTGGTGCTCGCCGGCCCGGGCACCGGCAAGACGACGACAATGGTGGAGGCGGTGGTCGAGCGGGTGCGCCGGGGAGTGCCTCCGGAGCGCATTCTGGTGCTCACGTTCAGCCGCAAGGCAGCCAACGAACTGCGTGAGCGGATTAGTGCCCGCTTGGGCCGCACCACCAGTACGCCGTCCGCGTGGACCTTCCATGCCTGGTGCCACGCCCTGTCGGCCGCGGCCGAGCCCTCCGCCGCTGTGCGGTTGCTCTCCGGCCCGGAGCGACTGGTGCGCATCCGCGAGCTGCTCCGCGGGTCGGCCGAAGGCGTGGGCACGACCAGCTGGCCCGCATCACTGCAGCCGGCCCTCGGCACGCGTGGCATGGCCCGGGAAGTAGCCGACCTGCTCGACCGCGCCCGCGAGCGCGGGCTGGAGCCCGCCGACCTGCGGCAGCTCGGTCATGGTGCGGGCCGGCCCGAGTGGGTGTCGGCGGCAGATTTTTTCGACGAGTACTTGGCCGTTCTCGGCGCCGGTGGGGAGAGCGACTACGGCGAGCTCGTCCGGTCGGCGCTGCGGGCACTGGACGACCCGGCAGTTCAGGCCGAGGTCCGGGCGCGCTACGCTGCGGTCTTCGTCGACGAGTACCAGGACACCGATCCGGCCCAGGAGGAGCTACTGCAGCTGCTCGCCGGTCGCGGGGGCGATCTCGTCGTGGTCGGTGATCCTGATCAGTCGATCTACGGCTTCCGCGGCGCGGACGTCGACTGCCTGCTGCGGTTTCCCGAGCGCTTCCCTCAGCGCCACGGTGTTCCGGCGCCTGCGGTGACGCTACAAGTGTCCCGGCGTGCCGGTGCGGATCTGCTCGCCGTCTCCCGGCGGGTCGCCAGTCGCATCCCCGCACCGGGCCTGCCCGTGCAGGCGCTGAGAGCGCACCGGGGGCTCCAGCCGGCTCCCGGGCTGGCCGCTGGGGAGGACGCAGACGCGGCCTGCGTCCAGCTGTTCAGCACGTCGGCTGCCGAGGCGCTGGCCATCGCCGACCTACTGCGGCGGGCGCACCTGGAACAGGGGCTGGCGTGGCGCGACATGGCCGTGCTCGTGCGATCCGGCGTGCGCAGCATCGGTCCGCTGCGCCGTTCCCTGGTGGCAGCAGGCGTGCCGGTGGCCGTGGCGGGCGACGAGCTACCGCTGGCGCAGGACCCGGCCCTCGTGCCGCTGCTGGCGGCGCTGCGCGTGGCGGCCGATCCCGCGGAGCTCACCGAGGAGCGGGCCCAGCTGCTGATCACGTCGCCGTTGGTCCGCGCATCCCCGGCCGAGCTACGGCGGCTGGGCCGGGCGCTGCGGGCGGCCGACAGAGACCAGGCCGCCGAGCGTGCGGCCATGCCCGCAATGCCCGCAATGCCCGCAATGCCCGCAATGCCCGCAATGCCCGCGACGCCCGAGGGGGACGAAGGCGACGCCGCCGCCGCCGGCGTGGCCGTGGCTGAGGCTGAGGCTGAGCCTGAGGCTGTGGCTGTGGCCATGGGTGCCGGCGAACAGCCGGTACTGCCGTTTCCCGACGATCCGCGACCCGGCCCCGCCATCCCGCTCGTGGCCCGGCCGGCGTCGGCGCTGCTGCGTGAGGCCGTGGCCGATCCGCGGGTTCTGGTGCTGATCGAAGAGCGGGTGGCCCGGCCGGCGCTCCGGCTCGCCGACCTGCTGTCCGGGGCCCGCAAGGTGCTGGCCGGCGGCGGCGGCGCGGAGGAGGCCCTGTGGCACCTGTGGGAGGCCAGCGGCCTGGCCCGACGGCTGGCTGCCGCCGCCGGGAACCCGGGTGCCGCGGGACGGGCCGCTGACCGCGACCTGGACGCGGTGGTTGCGCTGTTCGATGCGCTGGCCCGCGGTACGGAGCGACGTCCGCGGGCCGGTGTCGCGGTGCTGCTGGACGAGCTCGAGGCGCAGGAGATCCCCGCGCAGAGCCGGGCCGAGGGGGCGCTGGCCGACGGCGATGCCGTCCGGCTGCTGACCGCTCACCGGTCCAAGGGGCTGGAGTGGGAGCTGGTGGTTGTCGCCGGAGTGCAGGAGGAGATCTGGCCGGACCTGCGGCGCCGCGCCTCCCTGCTCAACGGCGACCGCCTCAGTTCCACCGGGGTCCAGCCGGCCCCTACGCCGGCTCAGCTGCTCGCCGAGGAGCGCCGGTTGTTCTACGTCGCGCTGACGCGCGCGCGCAAGCGGTTGGTAATCACCGCGGTCGACTCCGGCGAGGACGGCGGCGACCGCCCGTCACGCTTTCTGGACGAAATCGGTGTGGAGGCGGTCGTAGCCACTCCGGGCGCCGGCCTGCTGACCCCCTCGTCGCTGGTCGGCCGGCTGCGGCGGTCCCTGCACCCGGACGCGAACTCTCCGCGGGCCCGGACCGCTGCCGCCGAGCTGGCTCGGCTGGCGACGGCGGAGCCCGGCGTGGCGGTGCCCGCCGCCGACCCCGACCGGTGGTGGGGTGTTGCCGACGTCACGCCCGGTGCGGTGCCGGTGCGACCGGCCGAAGAACCGGTGGCGCTGTCCGCGTCGGCGGTGAGCGGCTACCTGACCTGTCCGCTGCAGTGGTTCCTGCGGTCGGAGCTGCGCGCCGCCGGTCCGGACACGGCGAGCCAGGGGTTCGGCCAGGTGGTGCATGTGCTGGCCCGCTTGGTCAGCACCGGTGCCGTCGCGCCCGAGATCGAGCCGCTGATGGACAAGCTCGACGTCGTCTGGCACGGGCTTGCGTTCGATTCGCCGTGGCAGCGCGAACGGGAGCGGGAGAACGCGCGGGAGGCGCTGGAGGGGTTCCTGCGCTGGCATCGGGAGCGTGATGCCGACGTCGTCGGCAGCGAGGTGCCCTTCGATGTGGTTCACGGCGGCGCACGGCTGCGTGGGTCCATCGACCGGATCGAGCTCGACGCGGATGGCCGCGCCGTCGTGCTGGACTACAAGACGGGCTCCAGCCCGGCGAAGAAGAAGGAGCTGGCAGAGCATCCGCAGCTGGGGGTCTACCAGCTCGCCGTTCGCGAAGGCGGGGTGCCTGCCGCCGGGCCCCAGCCGGTGCCCGGAGGTGCCGCGCTGGTGCAACTGCGCAACCCCGGACGAGACGGCGCCAAGCTCCAGCCGCAACCCCCGTTGCCCCAGACGGACCCGCCGGGAGACACCTGGGTGGACGAGCTGGTGCAGCGCACCGCTGTGGGCATCGTCGCCGAGAGCTTCCCGGCCCGCGTCAACGACCGGTGCGAGACGTGTGCGTACCAGTCGGCCTGTCCGGCGCAGGACGCCGGCGGCCAGGTGATCCCATGACCGGGCAGCTACGGCCGGATGCCGCCGGACGCTACCTGCCGACGCTGCTCGGGCGGCAGCTCACCGGCGAACAGCTCGCCGCCGTCACGGCACCGCTCGAGCCTCAGCTGGTGATCGCTGGAGCGGGCTCCGGAAAGACCATGGTGATGGCGGCCAGGGTGGTGCATGCGGTGGCCTTCCACGGCATCTCCCCGTCCGCGGTGCTGGGTCTGACGTTCACGAACAAGGCCGCCAGAGAACTGGCCGATCGGGTCCGTGCCGCGCTGACGGCGTTGTCCGCCGCCGGCGTGCTCGACGAGTCGGTGCTACTCGATGAGCCACCCACCGTTGCCACGTACCACGCGTATGCCGCCGGCATCGTGCGCGACTCGGCGCTGCGCATTGGCCGCGAGCCGGACGCGACGCTGCTGTCGGAGGCCAAACGTTGGCAACTGGCGCTTCGAGTGGTGCGTGCGGAGCGAGGATCGCTGCCGGGGCTGAACCTCACGTCGGCGTTCATCGCGCAGTACCTGCTCGATCTCGACGGGGAGATGGCCGAGCACCTGGTCACTCCAGAGCAGGCCCGGGCCTGCAACGACGCTGTGCTGCAGTCCCTTGCCGATTTGCCGCGCAACCGCAAGGGGGGCCTGTCCGGCGAACTGGGCGAGCTGCTCGCGTCCGCGACAGCTCGCCGTTCCCTGCTGCATCTCGTGGAGGGCTACCGCCGCCGTAAGCACGAACTGGACCTGCTCGACTTCGGTGACCAGGTGGCACTGGCGGCCGAGATCGCCGGCCGTTGCCCCGAGGTGGGGCAAGCGGAGCGGGGGCGATTCCGGCTGGTCCTGCTCGACGAGTATCAGGACACCGGCGTTGGCCAGCGCATCCTGCTGACCACGCTGTTTTCCGGGGGGCATGCGGTAACCGCCGTCGGCGACCCGTGCCAGTCCATCTATGGCTGGCGCGGCGCCTCCGTGGGCAACCTGCTGCGCTTCGCCGAGCACTTCCCGTCATCCCGGCAGCCAGCACCGCATCAACCGCCGCACTATCTGAGCCGCAGCTTCCGTAACGACCACCGCATCCTCGACGTCGCGAACGAGCTGTCGCAGCCGCTGCGTAGCCGACGCGGCACTGGACAGCCGGTCAGCGTGCCGCCGCTGATCGGCACGCCGGAGCGAGCGGACGCCGGAACGGTCCTGGTGGCTCGCCACCTCACCATCCTCGACGAGGCGGAGTGGGTTGGTGATCACCTCGCACGACTGACGGCCGAGGGGGAGGTGCCGTTCCGGGAGATCGCGGTGCTGTGTCGTCGCCGGGCGGACTTCGCCACCTTCCACGAGGCGCTGGTGCGACGAGGGCTGCCGGTCGAGGTGGTCGGTTTGGGTGGCCTGCTCGATCTGCCCGAGGTCACCGATGTGGCCGCCATGCTGCAGGTGCTGGTCGAACCGACGGCGAATCCCGCCCTCGTCCGCGTCCTGACCGGCCCGCGGTACCGGATCGGAGCGCGCGACCTGTCCGCCCTCGGCCGGCGGGCCGAGACGCTGCTGCGGGCCCAGGGCGGCGGGTACGGTCGTGCGCCCTCGCCCACCGACGACCCGGACGGAACGGCGGCGCTCACCGCGGCAACCGCCTCCGTCGACCCGTGTGATGTCATCGCGCTCACCGATGCGCTGGAAGATCCAGGAGATGCGGGGCAGTACTCACCGCAGGCGCTGGAAAGATTCGCCCGGCTGACTGCTGAGCTTGCCTCCCTGCGCTCGCTGGTGGTCCAGCCCGTGGTGGAGGCGGTGTCCGAGCTGGTCACCGCCATCGGGCTCGATGTGGAGATCGAGGCCTTGAGCGGCCCGATGCGCGAGGCGCGAGCCGCCAACCTGACCGCCTTCCTCGACCACGCCGCCCGTTACGAGGGGCTCGACGGAGACGCCGACGTGCCGGGTTTCCTGGCCTACCTGCAGGCCGCCCGGGACAAGGAGCAGGGCCTCGAGATCGGCGGCATCTCCAGCGCCGACACGATCAAGTTGATGACGGTCCACAAGGCCAAGGGCCTGGAGTGGGACGTGGTCGCGGTGCCAGGGATGGCGACCGGTTCGTTCCCCAACACCCAAGCCCGACCGGTGTGGACGAAAGCCGGACGCGCGCTGCCCGCCAGGTTGCGGGGCGACCGCGCGGACCTGCCCGCGGATCCCGAGCTGACGACCAAGGCGCTGCAGGCGCACAACGCTGCGGCGAAGGAGGAAGCGCTGACCGAGGAGCGCCGGTTGGCCTACGTGGCAGTGACGCGGGCGCGGCACACGCTGCTGGTCAGCGGCCACATCTGGAACCGGACGCGCACCCGGCCGTGCGACGTCTCGCCGTTCCTGGAGGAGATCCGGACGGCGGCGGCGGTGGCTGGCCGGCCCGGTGCGGTGCAAAAGTGGCAGGACGACCCCGGCTCCGCCAACCCGCTGCTCGCCGGCGAGCCGGTCGAGGTGCCGTGGCCACCGCCGCAGCGTCCGGAGCAGCAGGCGATGCGGCTGGCTGCCGCCGCGGCGGTCCGGGCGGCCTCGGCGCAGCGGATCCGGGAGGGCGCCGGAGTGCCGGCGCAAGCCGGCGCGGGTGTGCCCGCCGGGCCCGCCCCCAATCCGGACACGCCTCCGCCGGGCATGTCCGCCGCGGAGATGTCTTCGTCGGAGATGTCTTCGTCGGGCATGTCTTCGTCGGGCATGTCTTCGTCGGGCGCGCCGGGGGAGGGCACGGGGGCGACGTGGCGCTGGGAGGTCGACAAGGTGCTCGAGGAGCGCCGTCGGGGCGCCCATCCGGAACGTGTCGTCGAGCTACCCCGCACCCTGAGCGCGAGTCAGGTGGTGCGCCTCGCCGAGGATCCGGAGGGGCTGGCGCGCTCGTTGGCTCGCCCGCTGCCGCGCCGCCCGGGATCGGCCGCACGTCGCGGTACGGCGTTCCACGCGTGGGTGGAGTCGTTGTTCGGCGCGCGTCCGTTGCTCGATGACGACGAGCTGTCCGGAGCCGGCGACGAACTGCTGCCCCAGGACGAGGAGCTTGCCGCCCTGCAGGAGGCGTTCGGACGCACGCCCTACGCCGATCTCGTTCCGTACCAGGTGGAGGCGCCGTTCCTGCTGCCGCTGGACGGTCGCCTGCTGCGCGGACGTATTGATGCGGTCTACCGGGTGGACGGCGGGTTCGACGTCATCGACTGGAAGACGGGTCTGAGCCCGTCGAACCCGGCTGCCGCCGCTCTGCAGCTGGCGGTGTACCGGGTGGCCTGGGCCGCAATCGCCGGAGTGCCGCTCGATCAGGTGGGCGCCGCGTTTCTGTATGTGCGGACCGGCGAGGTGGTCCGGCCGCCCGAGTTGCCCGATTGCGATGGCCTGCGCCGGATACTTCGGGGCAACGCGACGGCGGCAGCTTTCGCGGATGTTCGGACGTGAACCGCTGCGACCGGCAGGCAGTGTCCTCAGCAGTCCAGATCCACGATCAGCGCCCGATGGTCGGACAGCTCCATGCGCGGCGCTTCGACGTGTCGTACGGCCGGCAGGGCGCCCCGGCCCAGCACGTGATCGATCTGCACCCGCGGTGCGGCGGCCGGGAAGGTAGCGGCGTCGGCCAGTGAGCGCCAGGTCGGCAACAGCCACCTTGCAACCGACGGCATATTGAGGTCGCCCATCAGGATCTGTGGGCCGGGCAACGCGTGCAGGCGGGCGGTCAGCCGCCACAGCTGCGCCACGCCCCAGCCCGGCAGGAAGGACAGGTGGGTCGTGGCCACCGTGAGTGGCCCGAATGGGGCGTCGACCACGGCGATCACCCCTACCCGCGGCTCGTCCTTGAGTAGCAGGGGCTTGCGCCGTCCCGGGATGACGATCGGCGTGCGCGCCGCCGGAGCCGCCGGCAGCCGGACCACCTCCCACGAGCGGACAGGCAGCCGGGACAGCAGCGCCACGCCGTAGGCCGGCTGCTGATCACCGGACTCCGCACCGGCGTCGATGTCCCCGCGCACCGCCGTCCAGGTGCTTCCCGGGGTGCCGGTCATCGCCGGTACGAATCGCCAGTGGCGAGCGCCCATCGCCTCCGCGGCCACCTCGCTCAGGTGCAGGCCGGACGAGCGCGGCTGCCCGCGGTCCACCTCCTGCAGCGCGAGGACGTCCGCCCCCAAGCCAGACACGGCCCGGCGCAGCCGGCCGGGGTCGACCCGGCCGTCCTCCGTCGAGCGGCCGTGCAGCACGTTGAACGTCACCAGCCGCATGTCAGGCCGCCCCGCCGTGGCGCCGCCCGGCGCCGGGCAGCAGCGC
>JALYNC010000001.1 GCA_030773415.1 Actinomycetota bacterium | reverse complement strand
CGTCTGGGCCGCGCCCGGCCGGGTCAACCTGCTCGGCGAGCACACCGACTACAACGACGGCTTCGTGCTGCCCGTCGCGCTGGACCGCGAGGTGCTGGCGGCCGTCGCGCCGCGCGACGACGGGCGGCTGCGCTGCCGCTCCACCGACCTGCCCGGCGAGGCCGACCTGCCGGTCGCCGAGCTCGGTCCCGGGCGGGTGCAGGGCTGGACCGCGTACGTCACCGGCGTTGTGTGGGCGCTGCGCGAGGCGGGCGTCCCGGTCCCCGGGCTGGACGTCCTGATCTCCTCGGACGTGCCGGTGGGCGCCGGTCTGTCGTCGAGCGCGGCGCTGGAGGCGTCTGTGGCGCTGGCGGTCGCCGACCTGGCCGGCGCCGACCTCTCCCGCCTGGACCTGGCGGTCGCCGCGCGGCGGGCCGAGACCGACGTCGTCGGCGCCCCGGTCGGGATCATGGACCAGGTGGCCGCGCTGCTGGGCCGCGCCGGGTGCGCGCTGCTGCTGGACTGCCGCTCGCTGCAGGTCACGCCGGTGCCGCTTCACCTGTCGGCGGCCGGTCTGCGCCTGCTCGTGATCGACACCCGGGTGGCGCACGCGCACGCGGGCGGGGAGTACGCCACCCGGCGGCGGGCCTGCGAGGCGGCGGCCGCCGAGCTCGGCGTGCCGGCGTTGCGGGACGCGTCCCTGGAGCAGGTGCAGCAGCGGCTGACCGGCGACCTGCAGCGCTGCGCCCGGCACGTGGTCACCGAGAACGCCCGGGTGCTCGCCGCCGCCGACCTGCTGGCCGGCGAGCCGGCCGGGCAGCGCGACCTCGGCGGGCTCGGCGCGCTGTTCGCCGCCTCGCACGCCTCCATGCGCGACGACTTCCGGATCTCCTGCCCGGAGCTGGACCTGGCGGTGGAGAGCGCCGTCCGGGCCGGCGCGGTCGCGGCGCGGATGACCGGCGGAGGCTTCGGTGGGTGCGCGGTGGCGCTGGTGCCGGACGCCGTGGCGGCATCGCTGGCCGCGGCGGTGAGCGACGCCTTCGCCGCGGCCGGGTTCCGGGGGCCTGCCGTGTTCGAGGTGGAGCCGTCCGACGGAGCGCGACGCGTCGGCTGAGCCGGGGGCGGGCCGGACGTCGGGCCGGTGCCTAGGCTGCGGCTGTGGAGTCGCGGACGCTGGGGCGCACGCGGCGAGCGGTCTCGGTCGTCGGGCTGCTGGCAGCTCGGCCGGACTGGGGCGCCGTGTCGGAGGACCAGGCGCTGGACGTCCTGCGCGCCGCGCTCGACGCCGATGTCACGTTCCTCGACACCGCCGATGTCTACGGCGACGGGCGCAGCGAGACGCTCATCGGCCGCCTGCTGGCCGAGCGCGGCTCGGACGGTGTCACGGTGGCCACGAAAATGGGCCGGCGGGCCGCACCCCCCACGTGCCGGAGGCGTACACCCTGAACGCCTTCCGAGATTGCACCGACGGCAGCCGGCGCAATCTCGGGGTGGAGACGCTCGACCTGGTGCAGCTGCACTCGGCGTACGGCGTCTCGGTGGAGACGGTGAGCGAGGCGCTGCGCGCGATCGCCCCGGACCCGGCGTCGCCACCGTGCAGATCATCCTGAGCGTCCGCGCCGCAAGCCGCTCGAGCAGGTGCTCCCGGCCGCGCAGCAGGCCGGCGTGGGGGTCATCGCACGGGGGCCGCTGGCCAGCGGGCTGCTGTCCGGCCGCTACGACGAGCACACCACCTTCGCCACCGATGACCACCGCAGCTACGACGTCGGCGTCCGTGTGGCCCGCGAGCTGGCCGGGCGCACCCCGCGGGGCGGCACGACCCGCGCAGCTCGCGCTGTGCTGGGTCGTGGACCAGCCCGGGGTCAGCACGGTCATCCCGGGGGCGCGCTCGGCGGAGCAGGCCAGGTCCAACGCCGCGGCGGCCCGCCTGGCGCCGCTCGCCGAGGACCTGCTGGGCGATCTGGCGCAGCTGTACGACCGGGACGTCCGCGAGCACGTGCACTCCCGCTGGTGACCCGTCCCGCCGGGCTGGCGCTGCTCGGCGGGACCGTGAGCGGCGGGCTGTCCCCGCTGGCCCGGGCCCCCGCGCCTACTCCGTTGACTCCGCCGCCGGCTGCCCCGCCCGCGGCGCCGTTGCCGTGGTACCGGAGCAGCTGGACGGTGACGCTACGTGTCGCAGTGCGCCAACCGGGTGCTGCGGGTCGACGAGGGCTCCCGGCTGCGCGTCGTGGCGGGCACCGGGTCCGCGAGGAGCTCCGGCGACGGCGGTTCGGCGACCGCAGCCGGGATCGCCGATCCGCGACGCGTCGCCTTGGACCGGCAGGGGCGGCTCTACGTCTGCGAGGCCGGAGGGCACCGGTGCGCCGCATCGAGCGGGACGGCAGCATCCGCACGGTCGCGGGCACGGCACGCCGGGCTCGGACGGCGACGGCGGCCCGGCCACCCGGGCCCGCCTGGTGCGTCCGGACGACGTCGTGAACAGCCGCGAGAAACTCCACCGCGCCATCGTGTTCTGGATCGAACGGACCTACAACCGCCGCCGGCGACAGCGCGCTCTGGGCAAACTCACGCCCGCAGCCTGCCCTGCGCGTCACGGAGTCGGCAACGCAGGTGACGGTCGGAGTGCGCCATAGGGACAGCGGGAGCACGCTGTGGTGATTGGGGCGTGCACGCCACGTCCGGACCCCGACGGAGGAGGACGGCTCATGACCACCACGGCGACCACACGCCAGCACAGGACGTCCGCGCAGCAGGGCGTGGTCCACGGGATCGCCGGAGGGCTCGCCGGCGGGGTCGTCTTCGGCCTGATGATGCAGATGATGGGCATGATGGGCATGGTCGCGATGCTCGTCGGCTCCGAGTCC